>PKTV01000474.1 GCA_002868985.1 Desulfobacteraceae bacterium
ATGTTAAAGGCGATGATAAAGTCTTTAGAAAACAAACCCTTGAATCCTTGACCCCTGGAATCCTTGGACCCTCTTCTCCAATTAAATTGGAGAAGAACCTAATTTATAATCTTCCCTTTCTTAATATAGCAATAAGAAGCCAGATTCCCATAAGGGCAGCAGTTGAAAACAAAACGATTCCAATCAGGGATATCCCGTAAAAAAGGGGCGGGATTTCGGAAATAACAATAAGGGCTGAACCAATGATCAGTGCTGCAATAATGATTGAAAATGATATTCTGTTGCTGACCCTGTCATGGGTCGCCAGCATGGTTTCAAGCCCTTTATGCTCCATTTTAAAGGTCAGTTTCTGAAGTCGCACCAGCCGTGTAATCTCAAGCACATCTTTAGGAAACTGCTTAGCGAATTGCAGCATTTGTGATCCGAGCTGGATCATATCTTCCGCGATTCTTCCGGGATAGAACCGCTCAAATTTAACTCGTTTTATGAAAGGTTCAGCTTGAGCGATCATGTCAAAATCCGGATCGAGTGCCAGGGCCACCCCCTCCACCATTGTCAACGTCTTCATCATAAGGAAGATATCCGGAACAATCATAAGACGATGTCTTGACGCCAGCTCAAGCAAATTGTTCAAAAGCTTTCCGATCTCAATATCCTTCAAAGGCTTATGAAGGTGCTGCCCAATGAAGTCTGCTACATCCTTTTCGAGCCGTCTAATATGAGGCTCTTCTTCCCAGTGCGTCAGTTTTAAAAGCACCTGAGTCACCCGTGCTTCCTGCCGATGGATAACGCTGTCTATTAAATCGACAAAATCTTCTCTGGTCTGACGATCCACTGCCCCGGTCATACCGAAGTCGATGAGACAGATGACATTTTCAGGAAGTATAAAAATATTTCCCGGATGAGGGTCCGCGTGAAAAAAACCGAGATCAAACACCTGTTTTAGATAAAAATCGGCCCCACGGGCAGTAATCTTCTTCCGGTCAAGTTCGGCTTCTTCAAGCCTGTCGGTTTCAGATACTTTGATACCGTCCATCAGTTCCATGGTGAGAACATGCTCGGTGGACATGTTTCTGAAAACCGTTGGTATATAAATTTTAGGATCGTCCAGAAAGTGGCGGGCAAATCGTTCCATACTGCTGGCTTCAATGGTGTAATCAATTTCTCTTTCAAGGGTTCTGGCAAATTCTTCCACAATTTTAACCGGTCGATACAGGGCCATCTCTTTTATGTTTCGTTCTACCAGCGTTGCCATATGAAGCATGATTTCAAGATCGATTTCTATGATTTTTTTGATGCCGGGTCGTTGAACCTTTACCGCCACCATTTCACCATCCTTTAGTCTGGCCTTGTGTACCTGGCCTATGGACGCGGCGGCAATCGGTGTTTCACTAAAAAAAACAAAAAGCTCTTCAAGGGGTTTACTGAACTCCGATTCAACGGTCATTTTCGCTTCATTGAAAGAAAAGGGGGGGACTTTATCCTGAAGTTTGGAAAGTTCTTGTGTAAAATCAATTGGAATGAGATCAGGGCGGGTGGAGAGAACCTGGCCGAGTTTTACATAGGTGGGACCCAGTTCTTCAAAGGCCATTCTCACCCTTTCTGCCCTTGAAAGTTTTTCAAGGCGCTTGGGCCGATTTCTTGAAATGAGCTGAAGCCCGACCTCTATGTACTGATCGATCTTTAAAAGCTCTATTAGATCGCCAAAACCATACTTAAAAAGAATCGCCAGTATCTGACGGTATCGGTTAAGATTTCGGTAGGTTCGGCCTACGACACCGATTTTTCTTATGCTCAGCATTTGAAAAGAATGTTGTTTTTGCTTAGGATTCGCTCAAAAATAAATCCGTAGAATTGGCGCTTAGATTCGGGTAACAATTGATCGGTTTTATTAACGGGTCAACCCGATAAATCGGGACCCTCCAAAGGCGGATAAATCTCCGCCACACGGCACCGGCAGACAAGTCCGCTTCGCTACAACCGGCGAACCCTTATTTGGAGGTATCCCCTGCTTCGCTGATCGCTTTTTTAAGATCCCTTATTTCCTTTTTCAACCCCTTCAATTCGTCTCCGGTGACAACATCAGCTTTTTTCATAAAATCCTTTACCGCTCGCTGAACCTTTTCTTCCAGCATTTTTTGGGTCTCATCATACCTTTTCTGAAGATCTTCCAAAAACTTCGTCCCTTCATTTTCTGACATTTTGCCCTTATTGACAAGCTCCTTGGCCAAATCTTCAACCTCGTCCTTTGCGATGAGGGCCAAACCGATACCGGTCAACATGGATTTTTTGATGAGATTCAACATAAAACCTCCTTTTTTATATTTATTTCAACCTTCCGATAACAGCACCGGCAAT
>PKTV01000419.1 GCA_002868985.1 Desulfobacteraceae bacterium
CTAAAAGAGGGATTATGATTGCTTCACCATGTAAAAATTGTCCCAAGGAAAATCTACCCAAAACAGTTTGTGCCAAAGACTGTCAGATGCTGAAAGCCATACAGAATATGCAAAAAGCCGCTGAAGATAGCGGTGTTTCAAGCCGGCATGACTATGTTGAAGGCACCGGATATTCCACATCTTTGTTTGATAAGCGCGCTCCGGGTGAAAGCACGAGTATCAAATATTTCTAATCCCGGTTGCGACCCGGGCTGACTGCAATATATAAAAACAACCTGTCGAAACCGGTGACAATTCATCCTCAGATAGGACACGCAAGATGGGTTGTCGACCGCCAATATGATCTCACCTGCCAAAATTAAATGTATTTTATCAAGATTCGGAAGGTTTCAATGGTGAAGAATATAAATTCTGTTGCGGCTTATCTGAATAAATGATTTCAAAATGGTTTTGATTCACTTCTTGCATACCAACCAATGGGTTAACAAAAAGGTCTGTTTCCTGACGGGTCATCACTGGAAATCCATAGGGTTTATTCAGATATTTGAATTCTTTTCCTGCGTTGTATTTTTCGTTCAAAAAACTTAAATGATAACTTAATCTATTATTAATTAACTCATTGGAATAAGATATAATCGTATCCAGTCTCGAGCGCATTGAATTGCGTAAATTTTTGTCCAGTTCAAAACCGATACTGTTTCTACCGGCAGTCATTGCGGCAACCATTGTGGTGCCGATGCCAAGAAATGGGTCTAAAACCGTATCCCCTTTGACGGAAAACATATTGATCAGTCGATAGGGCACCTCAAAAGGGTAAGCAGCGCTCCTGTTTCTGACCTTATTGTCAAAGAGGTTTTGAGAAGCGCCTTTTACATCCAGCCATATATCTGAAAACCAGACGTTTCTTTCTTCCCAAAAAAAGGCGCTTTGGCGTCGAACCTGTTTATCTTTAAGACGTTTGAACTCTCTTTTTTTACCTTTTCTAACAATAAGAATATACTCGTGTTCCAGTGTAACATATGCACCGGGGGGCAACATGCCGGATCCCATGAACTTGTTTGGGGCATTGGTCTGTTTTCTCCACAAAATAGAAGGCAAAGCGCTAAAGCCCAGTTTGAGAAGATAGGACATCATCCTTGTGTGATTTTGATAAAGAGAAAAATTGTCGTTGATGGTTCGGACGGCATCACCGATGTTGATGCAGGCGATTCCCCCTTTAATCAAGATTCGATAAACCTCACTCCATACCGTGTCAAGAATCTTGTGCATGAGCTCAAAAGCGTCGGGTCCATTCTGCCTTTTCAACGCATTGCCGATAGCAGGATTTTGGCTGATGAACATTTCATCCCACATTTTTATCATCGGATAGGGCGGCGATGTGACGACCAGCGCTATGCTTTCTGAAGGGATGGCGTTCATATTGTTTGAATTACCAAATATAATTTGATGCCTTGTTTTCATATTGTACCTCTGGGAAGTCCCGCCATGCGGGGCAACGCCGTAATTGGACGTTAGATATATTTTTGAGATGGCTTGTAGAATGATTTGACGATGTCTACTATAATGTGTATTTCATAGGTGTATTTATTAGTCAAATTGTCAAATCGATCGTAAACTTATAAGACCACGTCATCTATTGAAAAGCGATGCCTGAATCGAACTCTACACTAGAGAGCACCGGCAGAAAAGTAACACTGGTGGGTGTCCTGGTGAACACATTTTTAATTCTGCTAAAACTAGTTGCCGGGATATTCGGCAGCAGTCAGGCCCTGATAGCAGATGCGGTCCACTCCTTTTCCGATCTCTTTACCGACGCCGTGGTACTGATCGGTCTCAAAATCAGCAATAAGCCTCCTGACAAGACACACCATTTTGGTCATGCCCGCATGGAAACATTGGCATCCACCATTGTCGGGATGGCGCTTATCGGGACGGCACTGTACATTGGTATTGATGCTTCTTTAACGATTTATCATCATACTGAATACCACCCAACCACTCTGGCATTGTTCGGAGCCGGCGTATCGATAATATTAAAGGAGGTTCTGTATCGTTATACCATACGTACCGGTCGCCGTATCAAGAGCCAGTTAATTGTGGCCAATGCATGGCATCACCGTTCCGATGCCCTTTCTTCAGTAGCAGTGTTCATCGGTGTTGCAGGGACCCAAATAAATCCTTCATGGCATATCCTCGACGCCTTTGCAGCCTTGCTGGTATCCTTTTTCATTGTAAAAGTCGGCCTGGAAATTTTGAGAGATGCTTTGCGCGAATTTACCGACACGGCCCCTAACCCGGAGATTATCGGAAAAATACAGCAGTGTGCATTGTCCGTGAATGGTGTTGTCGATACACATGATGTTAGGGTTCGAACTTCCGGTGGCTTTTATCAAATGGAAATACACATCGTTGTGGATGGTCAAATGACAGTTTTAGAGGGGCACAAGATTGCAAAGACGGTGGAAGGTTGTTTGGTTGAAGATGTTGGGAACTTCAGCAGTATTACCATTCATGTGGACCCGGAGAACGAAACGTGATTTGAGAAATAAGAAAGTAAGAAGGTGAAGAACAAGAAAGTGAGAAGGTAAGAAGGTAAGAAGGTGAGAAGGAGAAAAGATGGTCGAGGAAGGAGGATGGATGATGGACGAAAAAGGGCGATGCGTTTTGTCATCCCTCATCTTAGCGAAGCGGTCTTCTTTCTTCCATCGGCATAGCGAAGCGCTCCTCCGACCTTCTGATTTTCTAATCTTCTTAACTTCCTGTTTTCTGAGACCTTCTCATCTTTTTATTACATGTGTGTGCCGTTTTATGCTCGCTATAGAAATCGTACCGAGTATGATACAGCCTCCCAGGATCGTGCGAAATGTCGGAATCTCGTCAAGTAATACAAACGCAAAAATGATTCCGTAAACCGGTTCAAGACATGCGGTAATGCTTGCCAACTGTGTTTTGATGTGAACAAGACTTTTGATAAAAAGTACATGGGCTAAAGCGGTGCAAAAAATACCAAGGACCGCCAGCAGAGCGAAGTCAGTCGCTTGGAGGGTCAAATCTTCGAAAAATACAAAAGGGAGCAATGTTAATGTTGCTATCCAATTTTGATACCAGGCAATTACCATGGAAGGGTATGTGCTGACGTATTTTCGATTTAGTATCGACAGAACGGCGAATGTGAATCCCGATATTATCCCCCAAAACGCGCCTTGGGTGATATTGTTTTGAAAATCTAACGACGGAATTACCAGGATCAATCCAAGAACCACAGACCCTGCTGTTAACATATCGAAACGGCGCAAATTTTCTTTAAAAAAATAGGGTTCCATAAAGGTAACGAAGACCGGAAATGTGGAAAATGTGAGCAGGCCCACTGCGACTGTCGAAATCTGAATCGCGTGAAAAAAAGTTGTCCAGTGGATCGCCAATATGATGCCGAGCAAAATAAGAACCGAAAAATCCTGAATCGATTTTGTTCGGATTTGGGTTTTTGAGCAAAAAAGTATTGCACTTAACGCCAGAGCGGCAAAAGAGGTTCTGCCAAAGACAATCACTAAGGCTGGCAGGGATAAAAATTTTCCGAACAGTCCGGCAAGCCCAAAAAGCAATACAGCAGCGTGAATTTCAATCAAACCATGACGTTTTTGGGTCATTTTAACAAATTTCTTTCGGCCTGCGGTGTTTAATTAACCCATAAAAACCTTCAGATAAGCTGAAGGTCCGAGATTGCTATCTAGCTAAATGAGTTTATGTTTTTCACCGCCCATTCGCTTCGCTCATTCGAGGCACAGGGTTCGCAGAGATGTAAATATTTCCCATCGCCACTGAGAGGGCGGCGATGGGAAAACCCTCAGCAGCTTACGCTGCGGAAACGACAAAAGGCATCAATTCTTTGGTTTCAAGGTGCCAATACGGGCATTTTATTCCCCGAAGGGTTGAGTCGTTTTGCTTTTCGGCGTCTCAGCGAAAAGCAAAAAAACAAAGGCTCTGCGCTCTCTGCGGCTTTGCGGTGAATAAATTTTTATAAAAACCCCTTTAGGGATGGTATTGACTGACGTTCCTGAAAATCAAAAGTACTAAACATGAACAATTAACAAATCAAATATTGTTTTGCAAGGAGACAACATGAAATCAAACCAGCTTCTTTATCTTTCCCATGATGACGTTAAGGCTGTTGGGTTGACAATGGCTGAAATCATCGAAGCGCTGGAGATCGCTTTCAGGGAAAAGGGAAAAGGATCAACAGAGATGCCCCCAAAACCGGGCATTCATCCGGGCGGCGGCGATAACTTTATTCACGCCATGCCGGCATACATTCCAGCCATGAAATCAGCGGGCGTTAAGTGGGTCAGCGGTTTTCCGGGGAACTATAAAATGGGATTGCCGTATATTACCGGGTTGCTCATCCTCAATGATCCTGAAACCGGACTTCCAATCTCGGTAATGGATTGCGTATGGATCACGGCCATGCGAACCGGTGCCGCATCGGCGTTATCCGCCCGATACCTGGCTCGTCCGGAATCTTCGGTTATCGGGATACTGGCTTGCGGTGTACAGGGGCGCACCAATCTTGAGGCGATGAACGTCCTTTTCCCGATAAAGCGGGTGATGGCCTATGATGTGGACGAGAATTTATCCCGGCGCTATGCTGAGGAGATGGGCCCCCGTTTTGACCTCGAGGTGTTGCCGGTGGCGACGCCGCGAGAAGCGGTTTCCGGATGTGACATTGTTGTCACTTCCGGACCGATCTTGAAAAAACCGCATGCCACCATAAAGTCCGGGTGGCTGGACGAAGGGGCCTTTGCCTCCCTGGTCGATTTCGATGCTTACTGGCATCCTGGTGCCATGGCGGAGTCGGACAAGTTTTGCACGGACGATACACAGCAGCTTCTCCACTATCAGCAGAACGGATACTTTCAGAATATTCCAGCGCTGCATGCAGATTTAGGGGAACTTGTCGTCGGACAAAAGAAGGGGAGAGAGACCGCTATCGAACGGACCATGACGGCCAACTTGGGTCTGGCGTTAGACGATATGGCCGTGGCGCCGCTCATTTATCAACGGGCCGTAGAGAAGGGAATCGGCACGCCCTTGCCGCTGTAAGAGAAAATACAGGCTTAACCTAAACTGGTCGGTTCCAAGTTCAGGGTTCAGGGTTCAAAGGTTACAACGGGTGGAAACGGTATAATATATTGGTCGAAATCCGAAATATCCGACATCACTTTTTTGATGAAAAGTCTTTATATAAACAATGAAGACAGAATTCCTTTATAAGCGCTAGTTGGAATTTTTTCAACACGGAACGTTGAACTCTTAACCTCTCAATCCAATGCTAAGTTAATTTTAGATATACAGCTAATCAACTAAAAAAATTTTAAGAATTCTTTGGGATTGACTTGAGAAGAGGAATTATATAATCAACTGTTCATTATGGCACTCTTGAAAGCAAAAGAGATCAGGGTCAGGTTTGGCGGGCTGTTGGCCCTGGCAGATGTGAGCTTTTCTCTGCTTCCCGGAGAAATCGTCGGTCTTATCGGTCCGAACGGTGCCGGGAAAACCACGGTTTTTAATGTCATTACCGGTGTGTACAAAACATCGGGTGGTGACGTCCAGTATGAAAATCAGAGCCTGTTGGGTAAAAGGCCGCATGAGATCTTATCCCTTGGAATTGCCAGAACTTTCCAGACGATTCGTCTATTCAATAATATGACGGCGGTTGAAAATGCTATGGTTGCACTTCACTGCCGGTCTAAAAGAGGCGTTATCGGGGCAATTCTCAGAACCCGTTCGCAGAAGAATGAAGAGCAAACTATCCGGGACAGGGCTAGAGAAGCTTTGAATTTTATGGGTGTTGAACAATACGCTGATGAAGTCGCCCAGAATTTACCGTATGGTTTACAGCGGCGGCTTGAAATTGCCAGAGCACTGGCCTCTCAACCCAAAATAATGCTTTTGGATGAACCGGCCGCCGGGATGAACCCGTCCGAGAGCATGGCACTGATGGAAGACATTGCGCGTATATCCGAACTGGGCATCAACATCCTATTGGTTGAACATGACATGAAGGTGGTCATGGGCGTTTGCAAGCGCATCATATGTATCGATCATGGTGAAAAAATCGCTGAGGGAAGACCCGCAGAGATTCAAAAAAACCCCAAGGTGATCGAGGCATATTTGGGTCAGGCGACCCATTAACACACAAAACGTTAAGGAGGAAAAATGAAGAAGAAATTGTTAAAGGTGTTTGTTTTAGGGCTGATTCTGGTGCCATTTGTAATGAGCACTGCTGTTGCTAAAACCCTTAAAATTGGCTCAATGAGTCCTTTGACCGGGCCGTATGCCGCTGATGGCAATGACATTGCCAATGGCGTGAAAACCGCTATCGCCATCATCGAAGCCGAAGGCGGTATTCCGGGTTATGACAAGATCGAGTTGTTTCCTCAGGACACGGCCTGCGATCCCAAACAAGCGGTGGCCGCAGCCAACAAACTCATTAATGAGGGTGTCGTCGGCGTTGTGGGAGCGTATTGTTCATCTTCGACCATTCCGGCTTCCGAGGCATTGAGCGAGGAAAACATCCCCATGATCACCCCGGCTTCGACCAATGAAAAAGTGACTGAACGCGGACTTAAATACATGTTCCGCATGTGCGGAAGGGATGACGATCAGGCGGTGACGGCCGGAAAATTCATCAAGGAATATTTGAAGGCCAAGACCGTTTATATCGTTGACGACAAGACGACCTATTCCCAGGGGTTGGCTGAAAACGTCGCCAAAAAGTGCAAAGAACTGGGTGTTAAAGTACTGGTGCACGACCATGTCAACCAGGGCGACAAGGACTTTTCCGCTGTGCTGACCAAGATCAAGACTGCCAAGCCGGATCTTTTCTATATGAGCCTGCAAAATTCGTCCTCCGGCAGTCTCATGGCCATTCAGGCCAAACGTTTCGGATTGAAAATGCCTATTCTGACACAGGATGCCGTTTATCACCCGCAATTTATTACCATTGCCAAAGAGGCTGCCAAAAACGTGTACTTTACCTTTGGCTATGTGGACAAGAGCAAAGATTCCTTCAAGAAATACTATGCCAAATACACGAAGATGTTCGGCAAGCCCGGCGCGTATTCGGGTTATGCCTATGACGGCGCCTATGTCCTGCTGACGGCAATTAAAAAGGCCAAATCGACGGATCCGGCCAAAATAAAGGCCGAAATCATGAAGATGGAATTTGAGGGTGCCTCCAAGACAATCAAGTTTTTCCCCAACGGAGATTCCAGTTCCAATTACATCATCCAGATTGTAAAGGGTGATGAGTTCGTGCCTTACTGGAATCCGGAAACCGGAAAACTCTACTAACTGTAAACAGGGTGCTCCCCGGACCGATTCGGGGAGCATCTTTGTGTACCCTCAGAACAGATGGCTTCCTTTTGAGGGACAATTAAGAGCTTCGTAGTAACTAATTTTATGGAATTTTTTCTTCAGCAGTTGATTAACGGGATAACGCTGGGCGGGATATATGCCCTCATAGCCCTTGGATATACCATGGTTTACGGCATTATTCAGCTCATCAATTTTGCGCATGGTGAGTTTTTTGCCGCCGGCGGCTATATGGGGGTCATCCTTTTAAGCTATTTGGCCGCACATGGATATATGACGACTCATCCGTGGTTGTGTCTGGGCGGAGCCCTGGTGCTGACCATGATCTATTGTGCGGGCCTGGCCATGGCTGTTGAAAAAGTGGCGTACAAACCGTTGCGATATGCCTCCAGACTTTCGGTGCTTTTGAGCGCTCTGGGGATGTCGATTTTTTTGCAAAACGGGCTGATGCTGACCCAGGGAGTTTACGATAAGCCGTATCCGTCATCGTTGGGCCAGGGCGGTTTTGAATTCGGCATGATTACCTTGAGCTACCTCCAGATACTGATCGTTGCGGTTACCGTAATCCTTTTGGTGGGATTAAATGCCCTGGTTTTTAAAACCCGTATCGGCAAGGCCATGCGAGCGACCGCCCAGGACAAGGTTATGTCGTCTCTGGTCGGCATCAACAGCAACAAGATTATCAGTCTGACATTTGCTCTGGGAGCCGGTCTGGCCGCCGCTGCAGGCGTCATGGTCGGACTCTATTATGGTTCGGTTCGTTACGATATGGGATTTATTCCCGGGATCAAAGCCTTTGCTGCCGCAGTTTTAGGGGGTATCGGCAATATTACCGGAGCGATGCTGGGCGGACTGATTATCGGAATGGTAGAAATATTCGGTGCCGGCTATATTTCCGGGCAATACAAGGACGTTTTCGCTTTTATCATTTTGATCGCGGTGCTCTACTTTATGCCGACCGGCATCATGGGCGAGAATATTGATGATACTCGAGTCTAAAAAAATCTGGAAAAACTATGCCATCGGGTTGGTCTGGCTCTTTGTGCTTCTGTGGCCGCTGCTGGGCATTCATGATGACGGCTCTTTAACCGTCGGTCGGGCCTTTAGGGTCTGGCTGTATGTTCTGGTCGCTACTTTTTTATGTTTAAGCCTGTATCTGCTGCACAAAAACGACATTTTGAAATGGGTCACTTCGCCGATGGCAAAAGTGAGAAATCGTGTGACGGCGGCTGCCGGGGCTTTGCCGAATTGGTTCTGGGTGCTATCGGTGCTGACAGGGGCCGTCTTGTTTCCCCTGTTTTCTCACCGTTATGCTCAGGATGTGGCCATTAATGTTCTGATCTATGTATGTCTCGGACTTGGGCTGAATATCGTTGTGGGGCTGGCCGGAATGCTGGATCTGGGATATATCGCCTTTTACGGCGTCGGCGCCTATACCTATGCCCTGCTGAACCTCCAATATGGGATGTCCTTTTGGGTTGCGCTTCCTTTTGCTGCTTTTTTTGCCTGTATATCCGGATGTATCATCGGGTATCCCACGCTGAGAATGCGCGGTGATTATCTGGCGATCGTCACCCTGGGGTTTGGAGAAATCGTTCGCATTATTCTTAACAACTGGATGGAACTGACCAACGGTCCCAACGGGTTATTGGGGATCAAACCCCCGGGAATTTACTACCCCAGTTTTGCCCAGGGTTTCAGTCTCGAGTTTTTATACCTAAAAAAGCTTCATTATTTGTATTATGTGATTTTGTTCCTTTGCATCTTTACGATCGTTGCCGTTTATCGGTTGAACTATTCTCGAATCGGAAGGGCCTGGGAGGCGATTCGGGAAGATGAAACCGTTGCGGAGCTTATGGGCGTTAATACGTTTCGGTTAAAACTTTTGGCGTACGCTATGGGAGCAATTTTCGGGGGTATTGCAGGCGCCTTTTTTTCCGCCAGGATGAGATTTGTCAGCCCGGAAAGCTTCAGTTTTTTAGAATCGGCGATGGTTCTGTCCATGGTCGTTTTAGGCGGCATGGCTTCCATCCCGGGAATCATACTCGGCACCTTTGCCTTGATTGTTTTGCCGGAGGTTTTTCGCGAGGTTGAGCTGTATCGGATGCTGGCCTTTGGAGCGGCCATGACTCTGATGATGCTGTTTCGGCCTGAAGGTCTTATCCCCGCCAAACGGGTCGGCACCCGATCAGAAGAACGGGGGGGCTAAGTGGTGGATCAGCCGATTCTCGAACTTAAAAATGTCTCTTCCAACTATGGCAACATCAGAGCACTGAAAGGGATTTCCCTCAAGGTTTTTCCCGGCGAAATTGTGACCATCATCGGGGCCAACGGCGCCGGCAAAACCACGACGTTGATGACCATTTGCGGGATCGTTCCTTTGAGGGAAGTGGAAATTTTCTATATGGGAGAGCCAATTCACGGCCGTGCGGCAGAAACGCTGCCGCCTTTGGGTCTTTGCCAGGTGCCGGAAGGGCGACGAATATTCCCCAGGCTCGCCGTGGAAGACAACCTGGAAATGGGGGCTTTTTTTCGCAAGGATCAGGATGAAATCCAGAAAGATATGGAGATTGTCTACAGCCTTTTTCCGGTGTTGAAAGATCGGCGCAAACAGCATGGCGGAACCCTTTCCGGAGGTGAGCAGCAGATGCTGGCCATCGGTCGCGCCTTGATGAGCAGACCCAAGGTCCTGCTTTTGGATGAACCGTCTTTGGGCCTGGCACCGCTTATTGTGCGGAAAATATTTGAGATTATTGATGATATCAATAAAAAGAATCGAACGACCATTTTGCTGGTTGAACAGAACGCCAATCTCGCGTTACAAACGGCCGAAAGAGGATATGTACTGGAAACCGGCAGCATCGTCATGGAAGACGATGCCAAGATTTTGCTGAATGACCCCCGGATTAGAAAGGCTTATCTAGGAGAGTAGAGATTTGTTTTGTCCTGAAAAACCTGGTCCTTCCCCGCCAAGGCGGGATCTTGGATGGGCCATGCCTGTCCCGCATTGCGGGGGCCAGAGTTCTTTGGCTCTGTCTGAAGAATCGCTGCAAGAGTTTGAAGTGAACTAAAGTTTAAAGTGAGCTAAAGCCCGCCCTGGTGCGAATCGGTAATATATTGATCTGACTTATATATCAATACAAACTTGAATTTTTTTGGTATAAAGTATTGGTGATCGGTCTGGGCCAGGGTTAAGGAATTCTGTCAATTATATAAAAACATCGGAGCGAAGCGACACCATAACTTCACTGTTTAATACGGGATAAATAGGCACTTTTAACTTATACGGTTTTGAGTAAAATATCCCCTTTCAGGGGTAACCCAATGCCGGGCCCTCTGGACTCGGATATTTACTCCTTTGTATGGCGTTGAGCACGAATAACGCTCGGTGCCTTGTCGTCTTGTTCCTGATTCAGTTGAAGCAAAATGATGGATGCGATAACGATAAGGCCACCGGTGATCTGCGGGATTTCCATAATTTCATTGAGAAAAATATAAGATATTATGCCGGCGGTAATGGGTTCTATGGTTGCGGTAATGCTGGCACGGGTGGAGCGGATCAGGTTAATGCCCTCCAGATAAAGACCGAAAGGAACGAGTGTCCCCATTACTCCGATATACAGAATCCACATCCATTGCACGGGTGAGTAGGCGTGCATGAAGGCTTCAAGGGGAGGGTGCAGGATGTTCCAGACCAGCGCACCGAAAAACAACGCGTAAAAGAGAACCGTCCAGGGATTGTAGCGGCGCATGCCGTATTCACCGTGAATCGCATACCAGGCGAAGGTTAAGGCCGATAAAAGCCCGCTAATGATTCCAACGATATTCATGGAAAGAATCTCTAAATTGTAGGCTCCGACAACCAGATAACAACCGAATGTAGCACCGACAAGAGCGATCAGCGTTAAACGGCTCAGTTTTTCGCGCATAAACACAACGGAATGCAGGGCGATAAAACTTGGGGCCAGATACTGAAGCAAGATCGCGGCCGCCACTTTTATTTTGCTGATGGTAAACAGATACGTAAACTGGACGCCGGCCATCCCCACGGTACCGAACAGGATAAAATACAAAATATCCTTACGGGATATTTTTAGCAGGGAAGAAAAACGGAAAAATAGGCATAGAAACAATAATGCTGCTGAAATGGTCAGCCGCATCTGGACCAGCTGAAAAGGGGTAATGCCGCTGTTAAATAAAAATTTGGCCGATGATCCCGACAAACCCCACATCAAGGCGGCCAGAACAACATAAAGATAGCCCCGTCTATGGTTGTTAATAGATTTTATGGATTTCACTTTCTGTAGATCACTGAACTATTGTATTAACGTGTTGATAAGGCAGAAAAATACACAAAACCGTTCATGTCGAAGGCCTTGAAGAAATCACAACATTACGAAACAGTTAGGCTGGATGTCAAACTGTTTTTTAGAATATAGCTTTCCATTTATCATGTCACAAGGAGGATAATATGCGAATTGGTGTCCTAAAAGAGATAAAAACTAAAGAACATCGGGTTGCCGTTACGCCGGAAGGTGTCGAGCAGATGCGGGAACATGGACATGAAGTTTTCGTTGAGATTGATGCCGGTAATGGATCTGATTTTTCTAACAAAGAATATGAAACGGCCGGGGCAACAATTTGCAGATCTCCGGAAGAAATTTACCAGAAAAGCGAAATGATTATGAAAGTAAAAGAGCCGTTGCCCGTTGAATATCCGTTGATAAAAAACGGGCAAATTATATTTACTTATTTTCATTTTGCTGCGTCAATAGAACTTACCAAAGCCATTATGGATTCGGGGGCTGTCGCCATAGCCTACGAAACAGTGGAACGGGAGAACGGTTCATTACCGCTTCTGACCCCCATGAGTGAAGTTGCCGGCAGACTGTCTATCCAGGAGGGGGCCAAATATCTGGAAAAGACGTATGGCGGTTGTGGCGTTCTCCTAAGCGGTGTACCGGGAGTAGAACCCGGCACCGTTTTGATTATCGGCGGCGGTATTGTTGGAACCAATGCTGCCAAAGTCGCCTGTGGCCTTGGTGCAAAGGTGTACCTGCTGGACAACGATCCTGAACGGCTTCGTTATCTGAGCGATATCATGCCCAAAAACTGTTTTTTGGTTATGTCGAGTCCGGGAACCATTAGAAGACTTTTAAAAGAGGCGGATCTCGTTGTGGGAGCGGTTCTTATCCCCGGAGCTGTTGCTCCCAAGTTGATTTCCCGCGAAATGTTAACGTTAATGAAGAAGGGGTCGGTTATTGTTGACGTGGCCATTGATCAGGGCGGGTGCGTTGAGACGGCAAAACCCACAACTCACGACAATCCCATATATGAGGTGGATGGCGTCGTTCATTACTGTGTAGCAAATATGCCCGGGGCGGTTTCATATACTTCGACCAAAGCACTTACCAATGTAACGCTGCCGTATGCCCTTGAAATCGCGGATAAGGGATATGAAAATGCAGCATTAGAAAACCCGGAGATTGCCAAGGGTATTAATATAATCCAAGGGAAGGTGACTTATAAAGCTGTGGCAGAAGCTTTTGGGCTGGAGTACTGGGCGCTGGAATCCCTATTATAAATTGATGATTGATGACGGATGATTTACGATTGATGATTGACGCGATCAGGATTCTACAATTTTCACCAATTCGTCGAAATCTTCAATGATATAATCTGCACCGGCAGTTTCCAGATCTCTTTTCAGGCTGTCTTTTTCGGATGAAGATTTAAGGATTCCGATCCCGATAAATCCTGCTCTGGATCTTGAGGCCGCCATCATGTCATCGGGCATGTCTCCAATATAGTAATATTTAGAAACTCTGTTTTTTTGGGCTGTTTCAATGGCATCGAGCATATATGGATTCGGTTTGCTGAGATCAACCTTTTTTTGTTCTTGCGCAAATATTTTCTGCTCTTCTTCAAGACAATCGTCAAGTGTTAAAATCCATGAGAAAAACTTTCTAAGATCAAAGAGGTCGAGAGGATAGTCTGCCTCGATTCTGGGCCGGCCGGTGGCGATGGCCAGAAGGTTGTTTTTTGACAGGCTTTCAAGTATGGATTTGTCAATCAGCAATGTTTCTCTGTTGATGTATCCCTTTTCATGATACACTTTCGACCGAATCCCGTAGGTGGATTCAAAGAGTTCCTTACCAAGATATATCTCCTGAAAAATCTGCTTGATAATATTTCCGCTTCCAACATCGCCGGTGTAGAGGCCGGCGATGAAGTCTTTTGATATTCTTCCGTATTTTTCCAGTAATGTGGATACGGGATATTTTTCAGAGTTTAAAAATTGAGCAAGATCGGCAACATTACAGTTGCGGAGTGTTTTTTTATACCTGTTCCACGGGTCCGAATCCGGGTATTCTGATAATCTTTTAACCAGCGTAAACATAAGATTGATGATTAAAAATGTTAAGTCCCAGTCATTATTGAGACCGCCACTCTGTTTTACCCTGGAGAGATCGGTATGGGAGAACAAAGGTTCGGGCAGACTTTCCCAGGAATCAGCATCTTTGAAAAATAGTCTGGCGGTTTGTCTGACCGCATTTCTATATGATTCGGAGACATCGACAATAACGCCATCCATGTCAAAAACGATTAAGGCTTGAGGCTTGGCTTTTTTTTTCATAAAATGTCTTATAACCGAACAGAATGGTTCTGGCAATTTATTTTCCTCTATATCCCGCCCCTTGGCTTGCAAAGCAGATTATACATGTCAAAAAATGACACATTTATTGCCAAATATTGTCAATCCTATCGGTTTGTGGGAATCGGCCAAATTTATAACTTATTGAAATTAAACATATGTCAGGTTTTTTATAATTAAATTTAACATTGTGCACACTTCTTGCAATATCATAATGCCAAATAACAAAAGTTTCTCGGGTGTACGTTCATCTTTTCAACGGGCATCTTCAAAACTAAAAATAAAAAAGATAATCCCCGATGTTAATAACGGCATTATGGGAAACTAAAAATTTGGTAGGGTTTTGGTGGCGTGTTAACCTATCTTCATAACTCTTCCAAGAGGGCGATCCAAATGGATCGCCCTCTTTCATTTTTTGGTCTGGAAAGGATTTATTTTAATCTAAATTGAGCGATTGTTGAGTTTGCCGGAGCTGCAAGGCATAGGGTGCGCCGCTGTAGTCTGCTACCGCAAGCACCCTACAACACAGCAGATCCGGTAAAATCGGCAAGCCCGAAGGGTTTCAA
>PKTV01000553.1 GCA_002868985.1 Desulfobacteraceae bacterium
ACTCTGGATGAACTCAGAGAAAAGGCTCGCTTTGCAAGGATAAGCGCAGCAGGTATGCGTGAAAGACATGTTCATGATGTGATCATAACCAAGGAGGCACCCAATTATCGTCTTGACTAGAAGCTATCTCAAAATAATCTTTTGGCCCAATTTCGGCGTTGGGCCCTCGTTTTAAGTCCTGGACATACTTGAGTATGTCTGCGGGTTAAAACTCGGCCCCGCCTTTTTATCCCGCTGGGTTTTAGCGGGGGAGCTTGTACCAAAATCTTTATTTTGAGATAGCTTCTATTGTCTCTTTTTTCTGATCCTTGGTTTCTAACCCTCTTAAACTTACAAGACATTACGCAAAATAGCACACGTTAATACAATGACAGAGACATCATCCCACTTTGTTCATCTTCATGTCCATACCCAGTACAGTCTTTTAGATGGTGCTATCCGCATCGATCGCTTGTTAAAGCGTGTCGCCGATTTTGACATGGACACTGTGGCGATTACCGATCACGGCACCATGTTCGGGGCGATCGAGTTTTATGAAAAGGCCAAAAAAGCCGGAATAAAACCGATTATCGGTTGTGAATGTTATTTGGCGCCCAGACGTCATACCGACAAAACCCCCCTTGATAAAAGCGGACTTTCACATATCATCCTTCTGGCGAAAAATCAGGAAGGATATCGAAATTTATGTAAACTGGCGGCCATTGCCCAGCTTCATGGATTTTATTACAAACCCCGCATCGATAAAGAACTTCTAAAACACCACAGCAAAGGGCTTATCGGCCTGTCAGCATGTCTTAACGGTGAAGTTCCAAGGCTGATTCAGGAAGGTCGAATCGATAAGGCTGATGAAGCTGCGCGTGATTACCTTAATGTTTTTGGTGAAGGGAATTTCTTTCTGGAAGTTCAAAACAACGGTATCGATATTCAGGAGGCGGTCAACCGAGCACTTTTGGATATGAGTCAAAGACTTTCCATTGGGCTGGTTGCTTCGAACGATTGTCATTATCTCGACAAAGAGGATGTCCGTGCCCACGATGTCCTGTTATGCGTTCAGACCGGAAAGACGGTTCATGATACGGATCGTCTCAAATTCAGAACCGATCAACTCTATCTGAAATCTAAAGTGGAGATGTATGACGCCTTTAAGGATTATCCGGGGGCACTTGAGAACTCCGTGGATATCGCCAGGCGCTGCAACCTGGAATTCGACGTTAAATCCTATCACTTTCCGAAATTTGATGTTTCATCAGACCATACTGCGGACGAGATTTTCGAGCAAAAGGTCAGGGATGGATTTAAAACCATCATGGAAAGGGTAAAAAACAAGCACCCAAATACCGATGAGAAGCTTTATAATGATCGAATTGAAAATGAAATCGATGTCATTAAAAGCATGGATTTTTCGGGCTATTTTTTGATTGTGGCCGATTTTATTCACTATGCCAAAAACAACGGTATTCCTGTTGGACCCGGAAGAGGATCGGCTGCCGGAAGTCTTGTGGCCTATTCTCTTGGAATTACCGATCTGGATCCCATCGAGCATGGTCTTATTTTTGAACGCTTTCTCAATCCTGCCCGCAAAAGCATGCCGGACATTGATGTCGACTTTTGTATCAACGGCAGAGAGGATGTCTTTAAATATGTGGTTGAAAAGTATGGGGGGGGAGATTATGTCGCCCAGATCATCACATTCGGAAAACTGAAAACCCGGGCCGTCATTCGTGATGTCGGCCGTGCTTTGGATATACCCCTTAGTGAAGTGGATGCCATCGCTAAAATGGTGCCCGATGTGTTGAACATCGGTCTTGATGATGCCCTCGAACAGGAGCCCCGGCTCAAAGATCTGGCAAAAAAGAAGCCCGAAATTGCCGATCTTATCAGTGTTTGCCGCGTATTGGAAGGGCTTCCAAGACATGCTTCGACACATGCTGCGGGCGTTGTCATTGCAGACCGGCCGTTGGTGGAATATATGCCCCTTTATAAGGGTAAAAAAGGCGAGGTCGTCACCCAGTTCGACATGAAGTGTGTTGAAAAGATCGGCCTTGTCAAGTTTGATTTCTTGGGTCTTCGCAATTTAACTGTGATTGCAAATACCCTGAACCTTATCGCAGCCCAAGGGGGTACACCTCCGGATCTTTCAAACCTCGATTTTAACGATGCCGACACATATCATCTGCTTGCTTCCGGTGAAACAACAGGCGTATTTCAGCTGGAAAGTTCGGGCATGAAAGATTTGTTGGTGAGACTAAAACCGGAAACCTTTGATGAAGTCATCGCACTGGTTGCGTTATACCGACCAGGCCCCTTAGACAGCGGAATGGTTGATGATTTTGTTGAACGAAAGCACGGGAAGAAATCGGTGGAATATATTGCTCCCCAGCTTGAACCGATTTTGAAAGAGACATACGGGGTTATCGTTTATCAGGAACAGGTGATGAAAATTGCCGGTGACCTGGCCAATTATTCCATGGCCGAGGCCGATGATCTTAGAAAGGCCATGGGGAAGAAAATCCCAGAGATTTTGGCCATGCATCGGGAACGTTTTATGCAAGGGGCGTCAGAAAACGGCATTCCATCCGACAAGGCCGGGAAGATATTTTATCTCATGGAAAAGTTTGGGGGGTATGGATTCAACAAATCCCATAGTGCGGCATATGCGTTGATCGCCTATCAAACCGCTTTTTTAAAAGCGCATTTTCCGGTAGAGTTTATGGCCTCATTACTGACCAGTGAAATGCAATCGACAGACGGTGTTGTCAAATATATCGCTGAATGTCGCAGTCACGGTATTGAAGTATTGCCTCCGGACATCAATGACAGCGGGAAAGAGTTTACCGTCAAGGGTTCAAAGATAAGGTTCGGACTGGTTGCAGTGAAGAACGTTGGAGAAAATGCCATTGAAGCTATTATTGAGGCCCGGCATAATGGAAAATTTTTATCGTTGTTTGATTTCTGTGAACGAGTCGACCTGAAAAAAGTTAACAAACGTGTTGTTGAAGGCCTTATTAAATGTGGCGCATTTGATACCACGGGTAATTATCGTTCACAAATGATCGCATCGTTAGAGGACTGCATCGACTACGGACAACGCGTTCAACGGGAGAGAGCGGATCCTCAAATGGGGTTGTTCAATCTGACTGAAGAACAAAAAGTCTTTAACTTGCCGTCTATGCCCAAAATCGATGAGTGGGATGAAAAAGAGCTTTTAACCCTTGAAAAAGAATCACTTGGGTTCTATATCACCGGGCATCCATTAAGCAGATATGAAAATGTTCTGGAAAAGTTTACCAACACAAACTCGGTGACACTAAAAGAACAAAATGACGGTGATGCCATTCGGATCGGCGGTATGGTCAGAAAAAACAAAATCATAAAGACCAAAAAAGGCGATTTAATGGCTTTTGTTACACTTGAGGATTTGCATGGTGCGGTTGAAATTACCATCTTTTCATCGCTTTATTCAAAAGTGTATGATCTTTTGACAGATGATAGCGCCATCCTGGTTCGAGGATACCTTCAAAAGGAAGAAAATTCAGTAAAACTATTGGCGGATACCGTCATACCCATGGATAAAGTCGAGGAGATCTGGACGACAAGTATTCAATTTAATCTTGACGTCTCCCGCACTGATAAAGCATTATTTGAAAAACTGAATACCGTATTCAAAAGACATCCAGGTTCCTGCAAGGCTTACATTCACTTGATGAATCCTGAAAAAACAGAAACGATTATTGCCCTGTCCGACACCATAAGATTAAAGGCCGGTTCGTCACTCATTCGTGAGGTGAACCGGCTTGTGGGATACAATGCTGCTGAAACGGTTTGTCGTCCGGTTGAGTCTTCTTCAACATTCAATGGTAATAATGGAAAGAGGTGGCGAAAAAGATGACCTAAATTGAGCGATTGCCGATTTTACCGGATCTGCTGCGTTATGAGACATATGCAGTAGCAAACTACGGCTGTATGTCTCATGCCTTGCATCTCCAGCAAACTCGACAATCGCTCAACTTAGGGATGAATATTCTAACAGCGATTTGAGTTTAAAATAAGAAAGGGATAATTTAACCGCAATGAAAGTGCCTTTGCTAGATTTAAAAGAACAGTATAAAACCATAAAAAAAGAAGTCTTGGAAACTGCTGAAGAACTTTTTGAAAGTCAATATTTTATCTTAGGACCCAGGGTGGCGTCTTTAGAAAAAGAGATTGCCGATTATTGTTTTTCAAAGCATGCTGTCGGTGTCTCGTCCGGGACAGATGCCCTTTTGATTTCTTTGATGACAATGGATATCGGTGTTAAGGACACGGTGATCACCACGCCGTATACCTTTTTTGCCACAGCAGGAAGTATTGCCCGAACCGGTGCCAGGCCGATTTTTGTCGATATTGATCCCAAAACATATAACATTTCTCCGGAGTGCCTTGAAGACGCTATCGATTCCATGCCCCGAACAGAACGTGAGAGGCTCAAGGCAGTCATTCCCGTTCATCTATACGGACAGTGCGCTGATATGGCGCCGATTTTGGAGATATGCGAAAAGTACGATCTTGTTGTTATTGAAGATGCGGCCCAGGCCATCGGGTCGGAATACAGAGGAAAGCGGGCGGGGTCCATGGGGGATTTCGGTTGCTTTTCATTTTTTCCTTCCAAAAACCTGGGCGCTTTTGGGGATGGCGGCATGGTCACGACAAATTCAAACGATTTCTATGGCAAATTATGTACGCTTCGGGCACATGGTTCGCACCCCAAGTATTATCATAAAATTATCGGTGGAAACTTCAGGTTGGATGCATTTCAAGCAGCTGTGGTTTCCATAAAGCTGAAACATCTTGACCAATGGACAAAAGCCCGTCAGAACAACGCCGAAAATTACAGAGCGCTTTTTAAACATGCAGATATGGAAGATGTGGTTGAGCTTCCGTATGAAAAAGAAGATCGCCATATCTATAATCAGTTTGTGATCCGTGTAAAGGAAAGAAGGGATGACCTTCGCCGGTTTTTAAATGATGCCGGAATCGGGACGGAAGTGTATTATCCGGTTCCCATGCATCTCCAGGCCTGCTTTTCTGATTTGAATTATAAAAAAGGTGATTTTCCTGCAGCTGAACATGCGGCCTTGCATACGTTGGCCCTACCCATATATCCTGAACTTTCAGATGATCAGATAGAGTACGTGGTGGAGAAGATAAAAGCGTTCTATCTGAAGAAAAACTAAAATTCCTTACATGTAATGTCTACTACCTGCCTGGAATTAGTCAGACTTATCGCAGATTTTTCGGGCGGATGATATTTTTATCTTATGGCAAATATCTGCAGGCTATTCGAATGTCTCCCATGCCACATAAATTCTTTTTGTGAATATCCTTCAAGATCAAAGCAGTCGGTACATCTTACCTGTAAGGTCACGCCCCAGTAGGCGGCTCAGCTTGCGCGACTCTGCAGCTACCTTGGCATAATCAATTCCGGTGGCAACATTCAGACTGTTTAACAAATGGATGGTGTCCTCGGTAGCTATATTCCCTGCTGCGCCGTCAACAAAAGGGCATCCGCCCAAGCCCCCCAGTGAGGTGTCAAAATGTGCAATCCCCATTTCTAATGCGGTCATCAGATTGACCAAGCCCATACCACGGGTGTCATGCAAGTGCAGCCCAACCGGAACATCACCTGCCATAGGCAAAATTGCCGCCAGATTTTGACGCACGGCCGGTGGTGTGGCCATCCCCGTGGTATCCGCCAGTATAAGCCGGTCCACGCCTTTGTTCAGGAGTTTCTCGGCCAGGCGCTGCACTTGAAATACTTCGATTTCGCATTCATGCACACATCCAAAGCTGCACTGAATGCTGCCGCGTACTTTGCGGCCTTCCTGCTGGGCTAAATCAATCATGGCGTCTGCTTCCGCCAGGGCCTCGTCAACCGACATGCAGCTGTTGCTTAGGCTTTGCTCTTCACTGGCCGAAAGCGACACTTCGATCCACTGAATCGGTGTACGACAGGCGCGTTCCATCCCCTTGAGATTGAGGGTCAAGGCGCTAAATGCAACCGTATCCCTTGGCGGCAAAGCGTCAATTACAGCTTCGGCATCAGCCATTTGCGGCACCTTGCCGGGATGAACAAAAGATGCCACTTGAATGGCACTCACCTCGGCTTTCACCAAGCCGTTAATCAGTCGTGTTTTTTGATCAGTGGACAGAACCTGTTTTTCCATTTGCAGCCCGTCGCGCGGACCGACTTCCGTGATGAAGACGTGTTTAGGATATACCATGGTTGATCTTCCTTTGTATCACCGCACCGCTAAAACCTGCGCCCGGTTGAATTCGTTGTCAGACGCTTCAATATAATCATGATTTCTATCCTTGGCCAGTACAACCGTGTGGGTCATCGTGGGATTTATTATTCTGATGGCCATGCACAATCTGATCGGATAATACGAAAAGACGTATTCTTCATTAAATTTTCCGGCAAGTGCATTCCCTTAAGCTTTTCGTAACAGAGTAAAGCCTCTCTTTATTGGGACTATAGAGAGTTTTTTACAGCGGAGTCGATACCGTTAAAAATATTCCCAAAACACACATAATCTGCCCCAAAAAAACTACCGCTGCATGCAGACAAAGATTGACCGAGAATGTCAGAGACCATTTCAGGCCAGGTGAATTCAAGGACTGGCAAGACCACAAGACATCGCAGCTTGTCTGACATCTTTGTCTCGATTGCATATCTGCAATTTTCAATAGGGCAAATCCTTTTTCAGGGGTTTGCCTTTATTGCAATTTTGTAAGAAATAGGATATATGTAATTGAAATTGCGATACTTGGACTTGTGTTTATGGCAAGATATTCCAAAAAAGAAACAGATAATAATTTTTGTGATATCATATTACCGTATTACAATTTCGCGTGAATTTAGGTATTTGCAAGGTATCTCAAAAAATTTTGGTTCGGTAATAGATCCAATTGAAACCCAATCTACAAAATCTACCAATTTCATATTGTGCAAGCACATCCAACAAAATTTTAGTCTCTCCAGATTCCACCTTCAGGTATGAAAGACACAATTAAGCACCTTGAAAAAATCGTAATATTGCTATATACAGTTAACAGTATTGATACTTGAGGGCTATGGCAAATAGTCTGCGATTGAGCTTTGAACTGATTCCCGAAAAATACGATATCCAAAATTTTATAGTCCAGATAAATGGATTGCTGCCTGGTTTGAAAGAATAGAAAGATGACCAGTCAGCATAAAAGAGAAAATTTGATGTTTAACCTAAGGCAAAAATTGTGGCTTTTACTTTTGGTCATTAGCATTTTTACAGCATACGGGTGTGCTACATTTAAGCCCGGCCCCATCGATGAAACACTCTTTCGGAATCGCGGCCTAAGCAAGACAGACGGCGTGTTTAAGGTCACGGCAACTATACTCAGTCGGGAAGAAACCCGGGAGATCTTTGGTCTTGATCTTTACAAGAAGAGTATTCAGCCGATATGGTTGGAGATTGAGAACAACGATGACAAGCGCGTCTGGGTCCCGCCTTTCGGTGTCGACCCCGACTACTTCGCCCCCTTCGAGGTGGCCTACATGCATCATTTCTTCTTTTCAAAACGAACCAACGCGCGGATGGACCTGTACTTTCATGAAAAAACCATGGATAGCTACGTTCCACCTGGCAATACAAGAGCGGGCTTTATATTTACCAACCTGGATTTAGGGACCAAAGGCTTTAACGTGGATTTGATGGGGCGAAACCGGGAAATTAGGACATTTACGTTCTTTATCCCTGTTCCGGGGTTCAAGGTGAGTCACCAGGACGTGGATTGGCATAGACTGTATTCAAAGGACGAAATTGTTTCGTACGATGATATGGAAAGTTTTCGAAGGGCGTTGGAAGAACTGTCATGCTGTTCAACGGATCAGGAGTCAAACAAAGAAGGCGATCCGCTCAATCTGGTCATTATCGGTAGAGGAAAGGCATTGCACCAGGCCCTGATAAGAAGCGGTTGGTACGAGACAGAGTCCCTGAATAAAGATTCCCTTTCTAAGATGGCAACAACCGCCGCTTTTATGAAGCAGGACCGGTACGCGTCCATGATACCATTTTATCTATACGGCCGGCCCCAGGATGCGGCCTTCAGAAAATTCCGGCAAAAGGCAGATGAACGGATCCACCTGAGGCTGTGGCTTTCGCCCATGCGCTTTGCCGGTAAACCTGTATGGGTGGGACAGATCAGCCGTGACATTAAAGTACGATTTTTGCCTGATACCTATCAGATAGAACCGTTAGTGGATGAAGCGAGGACCTATATGTTGCAGGACATCTGGTACGCCCAGGGACTGGTAAAGTTCGGATATGTAAAAGGGGTCGGTGCCGCGTCCATAACTGAACCGCGCAAGACCTTCAATAACGATCCCTATTTTACGGATGGTTATAGGCTTGTTCTCTGGGTGTCGAGCAAACCCGTTTCTTTTTCAGATGTTGAAAATCTGAACTGGGAGCAGCCGAAAAAGACGACAAAAGACAATTAGAGCATGGTTGTTAAGTCAAGAAAAAATCATATGTGCATCATCTCACGCATGTCAGGACTTGTCCTCATATGCATCTGTATCTTAATCCTTACCGGATGTGCGCCATACAAACCATATGCCGTGGACGAAGTTCCCTTCCGGGTGCGGTCCCAGACAAAATCCGAATGGAATGTACGGGTCACGGCTGCAGTACCCAGTGCCAAAGAGAGCCGTAAGATTTTCGGTGTTCACATATACAAGAGAGGGGTTCAGCCCATTTGGTTGGAAATCGAAAATAATAATGAAGAACCGGTCTGGTTTTTACCGATGGGGCTTGACCCGGATTATTTCAGCCCTATAGAAGCCGCCTTTAAGAATCATTTTCCCTATATTACACCGTATAACGATTTAATGAATCAGCGGTTCTATCAAGTGAAACAGGTGATATACATTGCGCCGGGAAGAAAGAAGGCAGGCTTTGTTTTTGCCCCTGTGGACGAGGGCACCAAGGAGCTCAGCGTTCATCTGGTGGGAGAAGACCACCAAGTCAGAACATTTACCTTTTTTATCAATGTACCCGGTCTACGTGTCGATCATCACAATGTGGACTTCGATGCCCTCTATCCGGAAGATGAGATTGTTTCACTGGATGAAGAAGGATTGAGACAAGCTTTAGAAGGTCTTGATTGCTGCACAACAAAAAAAGATGGAAATGCGCAGGGGGATCCTCTGAACATCGTTGTCATCGGAGAAAGCGAAGACATATTTCATACATTCATTCGCGTCGGCTGGGATGAGACTGAAACCATATATGCTGGATCTGCCCTGAAGACTATAGGATCTTACCTCTTTGGTGGTCAATATCGGTACTCACCGGTCAGCGGACTTTATGCTTTCGGACGAAGACAGGACGTCGCTTTCCAAAGGACCCGGAAATCGATCCATGAACGGAACCATCTGCGACTGTGGCTTTCGCCCTGGCGCTTTGAAGATAAACCCGTGTGGGTGGGACAGATCAGTCGCGACATCGGTGTTCGCTTCACATGGAAGACCCTCACAACCCACAAAATCAGTCCGGATGTGGACGAAACCAGGGATTTTCTCATTCAGGACCTGTTGTACGCCCAGGGACTTGAAAAGATCGCCTATGTGAAAGGGGTCAGTCCTGCCCCCATTTCAAATCCCCGAAATAACCTCACCGGGGATCCTTATTTCACCGACGGATTTCGGGCCGTGCTTTGGATATCCAGTGAACTTACAAACTTTGAAGAGGTCGAACTGATGAATTGGGAGATTCTACCGGAGCGGTGAACAATAAAAACGTCGGCCATTGAATCAATTGAACACGCCCTGAAAAATGCCTGTAGCAATGAGCGCGTTTGATCATTTAGTATTGTGTTGAAGAATGTCATGAGGGCAATCAAGATAAGATAAAATCCGGCGAAAAATCGAATTTCATATATCAGTAAATGAGCGCTATTACGTTGGGTATGTAACAGCAGATGGGCTTGGTTTCAATCTAAATTTCTCCAACGTATTCAAATATCAGGCTAACATGTAATATCTCTGCAATAGCAACAACCATCAAGTGACTGATTTTTCTGTATTAACATAATATCATATCACTTGACAATAACGGCTGTAATAATTGGTATTTGATCAACCCGTTAAAATCACCAAGGTAATTTAACACTATTAATGTATCGTTAAATATACATAAATTCATATAGTTATACGCGTTGTAACATGTCAAGTTTCTTATACGCTGATTTGTTATCGATTTTTTCCGATATTTCAAAAATTTTAAGGCTTAAAGGCGGACCACTTTATCTTACATCTATCCGGGCCCCTCGTTCAGGAAGGCCTCTTATGGATCGCCACTGCCGAACTTATTTCAACAGTGGCCGCTGATTGCAGGTCGTTGGTTGAAACAGTAACGGTGATGAATGCGTGCAAAGGATAGGGTGTCGGACAAGGGCGGTAACTAACAATGGTAACGAAAAGCGCTATTTTGTTTGAGAAGGTGCGGCATTGCCCAGCCCGGGTATCTGCTGCAGCTGCTCCACTACAAATAGTATCATCGCTTCAAAAAGAAGGGTACGCACTTTCTTGTTCCTGGTCACAGTATCAGGGTCTCGATCGGAGAAAGCTTCATCCACCGGCACTGCAACCGTCCAGTGATCAGCATTGACGTATGCCATGAGCGTTGAACCGGGTATGAGTTGATCATAGATCAGGAGCTGACCGTCATTTAAAGGATTGATTGGCTCTAAGAGTTCATAGGTTATCCGCAGTACCACCTGAATATTTTCTTTCCGAGTGAAGGTAGCAACGGAATAATACTGAACGTGTTGCGGCAATGGATGCATGGCTAGCCAGCGGAATTGCTCTTTCCGGGTCAAACTCTCCAGCACACCTCTATCGCCGGGCCCACAATCACCCAGTGACAAATTTTCAAACCATTTGTGATAGATTTCCGCGTACCTGTCGGCGATGATAGACCCGTTGACTGCCCCGGCGACACTCAATACCGCCGTTACTTTGTGGGAGAGGTCCGGATAATTCAGCAGAAAATGCAGAATATCCGTGGTTCCCTTGGAATACCCGATAAGTAGCAGGCGCTCAGATGTTTCCATGTCCAGGTTTGCGACCGTCTTCGCAATTACCGAAGCATTCATGTCGCTTCCGGACCGACCGCTGATCGAAACATAATCAATCCGATAGCCAAGACGCATGAGATGTTCTGTGCCAGATTTGTAAGGCTTGCCGATTTCCGGAAAACAATCCGAAAACGCTCCCGAGACGATGAGAATTCTCAGGTGTGTATCGTGTACCGGCAAGGGTGTTCGCACCTCAGCGGTCAGCGGCTCATCGTTTAAGCGCCACAGGTAATCCTCACAGTCAATATTCAGACTTTGAGATTCTCGTTTTGATTCCAACAATTCGCAAAAAATCTCCCGGAAACGCGTACGGGCATCATTCATGGATGGCGCACCAATATAACTCAGGGTATGCGCTGGGAGATCAACATTGAAAACCTCTGTTGACGAACCACAGCCAAAAACACTTAGAATAAAGGTGCAAATGAATATGACTTTAATTCGGGTTGAAAGCAGTTTCATTTTTTTTCTGTTTCCTGTCCAGAGTTTCCGCCACATAAAGAAGCATGGACTGAAGTAAAATTTCTCTGGGAAATCTTTTCGGCATTTCCACTGTATCAGATAACCAAGAATCCTCCAGAGGCAGGACTAGTGACCAGTGGTCGACGTTGGCATAGCCTAAGAGCGTGGCACCGGGAATGATTTGATCGGCGCTAAGAAGCTGTCCATCGTTGCGGGGACTAAAAACCGCCAGCATGTCATACCAGACTTTCAGTAGAAGGTTGATATTTTCACGTCTGGTAAAAGAGACCAGCGAAAAATACTCCGCCGAATTTGGAAGAGGATTGGCAGCCAGCCATGACAGTCTGGTCGAATATTTAAGGCTATCAATGGCACCGCTATCGCCGGGTTCGCATTGGCTCAGCTGGATATATTTGGCCAGATGGGTGTAAGTGTTGGCAAATTTTTTTGCCAGCGGTGATCCGTTTATGGCGCCGGCCACACTTACAACCGCAGCCACTTTTCGGGCCTGCGCCGGGTAGTTTACCAAAAAATTAAGAATATCCACTGCACCCTTTGAATACCCCACGAGCACCAGATCTTCATCACTATCAAGGGTCATGTTTTCAATGACCTTTGCAATATACGCCGCATTTTTGTCACTGCTGGAGCGCCCGCTGACGATGAGCAGTTCGATTCTGAAGCCTCTGTTGCGAAGGGTTTCAATCGAAGCTTCAAATGGAAGGGCAATGCTTGAAAAACACTCGTTGAAAAGACCGGGCACGACCAAAATTCGGTATCGGGTGTCGGGTGCCGGCACGGGTCCGGGATTCTTGTTGAGCTGCCCTTCATCACTCAGTCGCAGAAGGAAGTCTTCACAATTACCTGCCTCATTCCGATATTTGGGGTTTTCGGCCAGCAACCCGCAAAAGATCTCCCGAAAGCGTTCCCGACCGTCGACAACTGGAGGGGTTGCAATCGGATGAAGATATGAGCCCGGAAAATCGGTAGTATATGGATACTTATAAGGTGTAGCGCATCCGAAGATCATCAAAACAATTACTATAAATGGTAAAAGCAAACGTGCCAGCAGCATGACTTTCCATAATTCTACAATGTTCATTAAAATCAAACTTGGTCACCAAATCGTTAGAGCGCTATTATTTCTCATAACTCGATTCATCGCAAGCATAAAGAGCGAACATAAAACGTATCCAAAGAAATTACCGTATTTTGGATAATGATTTTCGACTGGATACTAATGGCCATATAAGCTGCATCAAAACACCAGGTTTCAGCCAGTTAAGTTGAAAAAGGCCTGTGTACCGATGCACGATTTTTTATGTTTTTCAAAAAGTGAATCCCAATCAATTTCAATAGATGGAAAACTCAGATTTAAAACTTATTGAAACTTGGCCCGTAGATATAATAACTTGTGGTAGATAGGGTTATAAAAAAGTGTTAGTCTCATGACGCGATTGTCCCAATCGAGCCCATATTAATTCTTGAGTAATCTTCAATAGTCAAATGTCATGCGAACCTGTGGTATATAGTACCTTTCCGAGAGGTAGATATTGGGGGGTGGTGGTGTGTTTTTTATGACAGCTGTACTAACTCCAACGTATGTAGCATTTGGCTGAATCTGCGATATCTGCAATAACGTCCAAGTATCAACTGCTTGATTTTTCTGTGATAACATAATATCGTATCACCAAACAATAGCGGTTGAACTAACTGCAATTTCGTCACGTTATCAAGCTCTTGGTTTTTCTAGCATATTCTCAATGTATCAAAAGGTTAAAGAATAAAAGCCAGACCACAAGATATTGTATCCGCCTTACTCGTTTCGATTGAGAAATATTGGTCGAGTCCCACACTGTTTTTTTTAGTTAAATTACTGATCATTACCAGTGATTATATCGCTACTTCACCATACAAGACCTAAGAAAAATAGTCCTCATTTTCTCCATCATTTTTTATAAACAAAGATCAAGATGAGTTTGATGTTTTTAAATTTTGAAACACACTTTTTATGAAACAAAAGTGTTTCATATACATTAATAATGATACACATTTTTAATTCGTCCAAATATAGCTTTTAAGGAATAACTGAGAGTTATACGTGGGCACCATTATGGCATGGTTGTTGCTTTATTTATATACGTTCAACTCGTATTAACATCTATGATAAAATAAGCGTGATCATCATGAGAGATTACATTATAGATTTCATTTTTTTACAATTTCCATATTTTTTATAACGCTCTCATTTATTTTTTCTTTTAAGGCCATTCCTTTTTAAAGGGGCAATTCATAAACATATGGCATAATTTTTTGTATGTTAGGCATTAATAAATTTCTTCATCGCCTAACCTCCTGGAGCCCCTGAGAGTTTAGCCGGACTCTAAGGGGTTTCCCCAAATGAATTTTTAAGTTTAGCCTATTATTTCACTATAACGATCATATCGAAGCGACCATTAACCCGGAAAAAAAGAGGATTGGAAATGTCCATAATCAAACGTATCGTATTGACTTTAGTTGCAGCAGGTTTGGTATTCGGTTTTGTTGCCTGTGAAAAAAAGGGACCCATGGAGGAGGCCGGAAAGAAAGCTGATCAAGCGGTCGAAGATGTTCAAAAGGCAATCAAAAAGAAAACAGAATAGCTTGGAACCATTAAAGAATGGAACAGCATCTACTCGGCAACAAACTGATTATCAACCCAAAATAAGTCTGGTCAGTTAAATTTGTTAACAAAAGGAAGAACACACGTGAAAGGAGTATTAACCATGAAGATCAATCGCTTTTCCATTTTAATGATTATGTTTATCTTGGCGTTGGCCTTAGCGAATCCTGTTCAGGCTGACAAGTTTACCGATACCGTTAACGTCTTCAAGAAATCTGAAGCGGTTCAGCCATTTTTCAAGAATGCTTATGGGTATGCGGTTTTTCCGACCATAGGCAAAGCCGGCATAGGTATCGGGG
>PKTV01000378.1 GCA_002868985.1 Desulfobacteraceae bacterium
AACGCTCCAAGCAGTTAAATACGCTGTATGCCGTGGGCGCAGACTTTGGGCAGATTCGATCCATGATTCTCTGGGAGGCGGCCTTTATGGTCGCTGCCGGGGAATTGGCAGGGATCATTTGCGGATTTATCCTGTCTTATGTACTGGTGTATGTCATCAATCGCCAATCCTTTGGCTGGACATTTCTTTATGAAGTCGACTGGGGGGCGCTGGCAATGTCATTGCCGTTGATTATATTGACAGCTCTGGTTGCCGCATACCCAGCGATCAAAATGGTGTTTCGAGAATCACCGGCATTGTTGTTGAGAGAAAATTAACCCGCTAAAGCAAAAATAGGAAAGAGAAGAGAAAGAAGGTGAGAAGGTGGGAAGGTAAGAAGGTTGGCATGTTTTATAGTCTCCGACCTTCTGATTTTCAACCTTCTTAACTTCCCGTTTTCCGGGACCTTCTCATCTTCTAATTACATTTGCGCCTATTTTGCGGTTATCTATTTCCTAATTTCTATTTTCTAAATTGAATATGATGTGTTTTAACAAGCGACTGATATTCATCTTATTGTTCATCTTTGTTTTTTCCCCTGTGTGGGTAAACTCTGAAGATACCAAGGGGTATCTTTCTGTCACCGGTCCTTGCGATTTCAAATTCCCTGAAGATCACGCATCACATCAAGGATATCGAACAGAATGGTGGTACTATACCGGCAATTTACAATCCGCAACGGGAAACCGCTATGGATTTCAGCTCACTTTTTTTCGCAGACGTATCATCCCTTTAAAATCTGAAAAGAAATGGCCTGCGCCCGCATCTGCCTGGCGCACTGGCCAGATTTATCTGGCTCATGCGGCCATATCAGATCTTGACGGAAAACGCCATTTTTATGCCCAACGCATGGGTCGAGGGGTGCTGGGGATCGCCGGTGAATCCCGGGATAAGGATATCGTTCGTATCTTTCTTAAAAAATGGTCCACCCAAATCAGCCCAAAAGCTCACCATCTGAAGATGATTTCCGACCGATTCTCTTTTGATCTCAATTTAATGCCTGTCAAACCGCCCGTGTTTCATGGCAAGGAAGGTTACAGCCGAAAAGGTTCAACGCCGGAAAGAGCCAGTTGTTACTCTTCATTGACCCGGCTTGAGACCCAAGGACAGGTGACGCTCTCCGGAAAAACATTTTCAGTTAACGGCCTGTCTTGGATGGATCATGAATTCAGTACTGCGCCATTGGAACCGGGACTCGTCGGATGGGACTGGTTCAGTTTTCAGTTATCCGATAACACGGAAATCATGATCTATCTTTTGCGACAAAAGGACGGTAAGCTAAGTCCTGCTTCCAGCGGAACACATATAAGTTCCAATGGGAAGACGAGACATTTATCCAGGCATGATATTGAAGTGACCGTCACGGATACCTGGAATAGCCCGAATTCCAGGGCGGTTTATCCGGCCCGATGGCGACTGAAGATTCCGTTGTTGTCCCTGGATTTCAATATTGTTCCCAACATGGCAGACCAGGAAATGAGAACCAATGAAAGTACCGGAGTGACTTACTGGGAAGGGAGTGTGTCCGTTCGAGGCTTTAAAAACAGCCGTCGGATTAACGGACAAGGATATGTGGAACTGACAGGGTATGCCAAGACGTTTGATGTACTCTTCTAAAAACATGGAAGCATCCCATTCGTTCAGATTGTAGGATGTTACTGAACCAGTAATTCCACCTGAATATTTTTTGCCGAAATATCGCACAACTTGGAAAAAAAACAGTAAACTTGACAAACATCAGGTATTCATTATTTTCAAAGTTGATTTAATAAACACAAAAATGAGGTTGTGCTGATGATAGAGAATATTGATCCTGTTTTATTGGCGCGCATTCAGTTTGCATTTACCATATCGTTTCACATTATTTTTCCGGCTTTTACCATCGGTCTTGCAAGCTGGTTGGCGGTTTTGGAATGGAGATGGTTAAAAACCGGCAACACGGTCTACGAAGAAGTCTACAGTATGTGGGTCAAAATATTTGCCGTAACATTTGGCATGGGCGTAGTGTCCGGCGTGGTGATGTCATTTCAGTTCGGCACCAACTGGTCGGTTTTTTCTGATCGGGCCGGCAATGTATTGGGACCGCTGTTGGGTTACGAAGTGCTCACCGCATTTTTTTTAGAGGCCTCGTTTTTAGGGGTGATGCTCTTTGGGTGGAATCGCGTGAGTCCAAAAATGCATTTTGCCGCCACCATCATTGTTGCCGTCGGAACTTTGATTTCGGCCTTCTGGATCCTATCTGCCAATAGCTGGATGCAGACCCCCCAGGGATACCGAGTGGGAGCATACGGCCTGCTGTACCCCACCGACTGGATT
>PKTV01000076.1 GCA_002868985.1 Desulfobacteraceae bacterium
TATTTGCGATAAAATCTTGTATTGATAAGATTGAAAAACCTCTTTTCTGGGTTTCAAAACAAATACATTGTATTTTTAGGGAAGTTTTATGGAAAAAAAGATAAAAGCAGATAGCAAAACCGTTAAAAAGGAGACCATGTGGATGGTCGCTTCCATCGCCCTGGTGGTTGGTTTTATAGGGGGTGCCGTTTTCGGCGTTTATAAAACAGGATCAATTCAACCGATTCAGAAATCGATGATTTCGCAACCGGCGGAAAAAGATCAGGGTGTTTCATTTGAAAGTGCGGCTCAAATTTTTCAACTTGAAAAAATGACAAAAGAGAACCCTGATGATGTTGCCGCATGGACAAGTTTGGGGAATCTGTATTTTGATACCGGCAACCATCAAAAAGCGATCACAGCATATACCAGATCACTGGAGTTGAACCCGAACAATGCCAATGTGATGACCGATTTAGGCGTCATGTACCGTCGATCCGGTCAACCGAATAAGGCCATTGAATCGTTTGATAAGGCAGCGAAGATCGATCCCAAACATGAGACGGCACTATTTAACAAAGGGATTGTATTCATGCATGACTTAAATGATATTGATGGCGCCATTCAGGCATGGCAAGAACTCGTTAAAAGGAATCCTGCCGCAACATCCCCAACCGGCCAACCCGTCAAAGATTTGGTCGAAAAACTAAAAACAAGTATGAAGCCTTAGCCATGGGGTATCCTCGGCTTTCCTGAAAGGTAAACAAAATGGGGGTTTTCAATAAATTTATATCATATATATAAGGGTTATGAAAATTCATCCGAACCTATTAAAATACTAAATAAATCAAATTAATAATATATGTTTCCCATTTTGTTTACGATTAATTAAGGTATAACCTAATTCGTTCAGGACCCGGTTACAGGGCACCTTCGCCTGTGTGATAGGTCGTCAATAAAAAATATAATGAAAGTATAAAAATTCGAAAACAGGAAATAGGATGATTTCATTATGAAAAAATTGCTCTTTGTCTTAATGATCTTTCTGCCCGTGACGGCCTGGAGTGCAAATATGAAATACACGCTTGATGTGCAAGTAAACACTGCCGAACAAAAAATCACCGGCATTGCCCGTTTGAAAGCGGATGCCGATATCAAGCTTGATCTTTCCGTTCAGAATTTGAAGGGATTGAACTTGGATGGCGGAGACATCGCCAATGCAACCGGTGATGTTCTTCACCTTTCATTGCAAAGCGGCAAGGAAGTCAAGATTCGCTATGAAGTCTTGATAAACGAAAGCCGGATTAACTTTATCGATAAAGATCATGTATTTTTAACATCCGGCTGGTATCCACAGCCGGATGATCTGGTTGAGTATAGGCTTTCCGTGACCTTGCCGGAAAAATTTATTGCCATATCTGAATCTGAACGTACAACCATTCAAAGACAGGGCAGAACAAAAACCTTTGTATTTGAGTTCAATCATCCTCTGGACAGTCTCCATCTGGCGGCTTCAAACCGCTATGTTCAAAAAAAGGATAGATATAAAAACGTCGACATTGAAGCGTATTTCTTCAAAGAAGATGCTCATCTTGCAGATGCTTATATTGGCCATACTAAAAAATATCTGGCCATGTACGAGGAGATGCTTACTTCCTTTCCATACCGGCGTTTTGCCATTGTAGAAAATATATTGCCTTCAGGCAACTCCATGCCCACGTTTACCCTGCTGGGCAACCAGGTGGTGCGTTTGCCGTTTATTGTCAAGACTTCTTTAGGACATGAAATTTTACATCAATGGTTCGGCAGTTCCGTCTACATCGATTTTGTGTCCGGCAACTGGGCGGAAGGGCTAACAACCTATCTCTCCGATCATTACTATGCCGCTCTGGAAGGGAAAGATACTGCCTATCGAAAACAGATCCTGGTGGATTATAATGCTTATGTCCATGGGGACAATGCCATGCCATTGAGCGATTTTACAAGCCGAAGCAACAAGACCCAAAGTGTTATCGGCTATGGGAAAGGAGCCATGCTGTTTCACGGGCTGAATAGGCGTTACGGTGATGAAACCTTTTATGCTGCGCTTAAAAATTTTATTCGACAGAATCTTTTCCGCCAGGCTTCCTGGCTTGACATCCAGCACGCTTTTGAAAGAGCGACCGGGGAAAAGCTTTATACCTATTTCGGGGATTGGCTGACCCGAAAAAATATTCCTCGTCTTGATGTGAAAAATACCAAGTTGTATGTGGCGCAGGGTAAACTAAAGCTGGATTTCGATCTTTTGCAGCAGGGTGAGCCCTATCCTCTGAACATCCCTATTACGTTTTATGCCGATAAACACAAAGGTACACAATGGGTCAAGGTGAAAAA
>PKTV01000387.1 GCA_002868985.1 Desulfobacteraceae bacterium
CGTCCCATTTGTAGGCGGTTAAATCGAAATGCCCCTCATCTGTAATTAAGATTTTACCCTTTGAACCCATCGCCATTCTCCTGTATAGTAATAATCATTCGGTTTTTCAATTTATCTTTAGTCAATAACACGGGTGTTAAATTATAACAAGTTCAGACCTAGCCATTAAAGATCAATTCATTGAGGATACGTCAAACTTTATGTTTCAAGAAGTGGAACCTCATTCTGTTTGAATGAAGTTGCTAAGGACCATGCCATTTAAAGAGAAGATTCTGTACAGAAAAACAAAAACAAACCTGTTAAAGCGCATAAAATTCTGTGAACAGGTCTGTTGAAAACTTCCAGAATCACATTTTGCATACTATATATAGTATGTCAAGAGAAAAAAAGCCCAATATCTGCACATTATTCACCCAAAACTGTCTAAGGTGCTGATAGCTTTAAAAAGAGCGATTTGGAAATTATTACAGGTAAAATAAAAATGCCGATTAAAATCATTTTATGGACACTCTTATCCTACCTGGTTTATTGTGGTTTTCTTTTTCTAATGCAGCGGCAGATCCTTTTTCCCCGCTATCTTATCGACACCACATATAGAAGTGAAGATCCACCATTTATGGAAACGATATGGATAAAAACAAGTTTCGGTAAAACCGAAGCCTGGTTTCTTCCGCCGGATCCGATGAATAAAGCAGAACCATCACCGGCGGTCATTTTTGCCCATGGAAACGGAGAGCTCATTGATTTCTGGCCGGATGAACTCAAAAGGTTTAATCATTTCGGAATCGGAGTGATGCTTTTGGAATATCCGGGCTACGGGCGTTCTGAAGGAAAACCTTCTCAAAAAAGTATCACAGAAACATTTAACACTGCTTACAATATCCTCATTGAACGCAAAAATGTGGACCCGGCCAAGATTATTTTGTTCGGACGTTCCTTAGGCGGTGGTGCGGTGTGCACGCTTGCCGCCGAGCGACCCTCTGCAGCACTCATCCTCATGTCGACGTTTACCAGCGCACGCTCATTTGCAAAAAAATATTTTGCTCCCGGTTTTCTTGTCCGGGACCCGTTTAATAATCTCGCTGTTGTCCGCAACTATCCGAAACCGGTTCTTGTGTTCCACGGCAAGTTCGATGAAGTCATTCCCTATTCCCATGGCATGGCACTTTACAAGTCGGCACCTCATGCCACAATGATCACCTATGAAAGCGGGCACAACGATTGTCCTCCAGATTGGGAGATGTTCTGGAGAGATCTCGAGACGTTTCTGAATGCATCCGGGATCATTAAAAAAATGGGGTCATCTCCCGATTAGTTGTAGTTAGGGTGAAATAAGTGGGTCATCTCTATTGAGTAGGTTTGATCCCAAAGGGTACAAGGATTCAAGGGTTCAAGTGATTGGAGAAAAACCAAAATATTAAATAGGAGACAAATCCTATCTGGAAACCATGGCCCGCATCATGTCCCCGGCATTTTCAGCATGATCTGCGATGGAGCCGATGATTTCAGCCAGTCTGACCATATGAAAGACAGTGACGGCATCGATATCCATATTCAGCACTTTTTGTTTCACCAGGTCTTCGGCTTTGTCGGCTTCATGTTCCTGCTGGCGAAGTGTACGAATAATATTTTTGATGATCACCCGCTGGTCTTCGGAGTAACTTTTAAAGTATTTTCTGGCTTCAGCAACCATATTGCTGAGTTCTTCGATGGAGTCCATAACGGCATCCGTAAGAATAACAAACTCTTTTTCAAGCTCGGCGGGAATCCCCGGTTCACTTCTGAAAGAAATCCAGTCAAGGGCATCTTCTACAGCATCAATCACCTGGTCCTGTTCCCGCAAATATCTGAACAGCAGAAAATTATAGACCGGCATCATGGTCCCTTTGGGTAGATGACCGCGGATACGGCGCTTGATGACATCGGCTTCGGTTTCCAGCTGAATCACTTCCTGTCTGAATTCTTCAAATGTCTTGCATTTTTCCGCAAGATGACACTCGATGGCCTGCTGAAATGCCCAGGCACACTCTTTAACCTTTTCAGCATGTTCCTGTAGGCCTTCAAAAGGTGATGTCATGAACATTGAAAAAAATGGGATGCGCATTGCCGGCTCCTTTTAAAAAATGAATTGAAGTATTTTAAAAATGATCATACTGGTCAACGCTGCCGCGGGTACAGTTAACACCCAGTATACCATAATTTTAAACACAATGCCAAAGTTAATGGCTTCCATTCCACGGGCAAGGCCAACCCCCAGCACACCGCCCACTGCGGCATGGGTTGTCGATACCGGTAAACCCATTTTTGAGGCCACAAGGACCGTTGTCGCCGTTGCAAATTCAACCGAAAAACCGCGTGTATTGCTGAGTGTGGTAATCTTTTCTCCCATGGTTTCCATAACGCGGTGGCCAGCCATGGCAATACCGCAGGCAATCCCGATACCGCCGAAAAACAAAAGGAAAACAGGCACCGGGACTTTGCCCCCAACGCTCCCGGTTTTAACCAGAAAATAAATCACCGCCAGAGGACCGATAGAATTGGCCACATCATTGGCCCCCTGTGCCAGGGCAACATAGCAAGCGGTTCCTATTTGAATTTTTTTAAAGACACCCTCTGCACCTAATTCTCTGTTTTTTACATAGCGTTTCAAAGCAACGGATGCTGCAAATCCAAGAAATACCGACAGTAATACAGCCATTGTCAGTGCTGCCTGGGACCCCAGGGCCAATCTTTTCCCAAGGGGCGTCTTGAACAGAAACGATAATACAACCACAAAAAACGTGATACCAACAAATAAAGGAGAGAATTTAAGTGCTTGGACAAAATTATCTTTTTTGGAGAGAATCAATCGTACGATAATTTTAAAAATAATAAAGGCGATAGCGATGCTAAAGAGGGGCGAAATGATCCAGCTCAATACAACAGCAAGGAGCTTTCCCAAATTAATGACGGAAAATCCACCGGCCATAATTCCAAAACCGATCATGGCGCCAACGATGGAATGGGTTGTGGAGACGGGCAACGATTTCCAGGTGGCAAAACTGACCCACAAAGCTGCGGCAACAAGGGCTGAAAGGGCGCCGATAAGAGCCACATGAGGATCGGTCATAATTTCAGTCGATACAATCCCTTTACGAATGGTGTTGGTCACGTGAGATCCAATGAATACAGCACCGACAACGTTTAATATCCCTGCGAGAAATATGGCCTGGCGAATTGTGATTGCTTTCGCAGCCACAGATGAAGCCATGGAATTGGCCACATCGTTGGCGCCGATGTTCCATGCCATGTAAAAACCGAAAATATATCCTAAAATGAGAACAATATAGGGTTGAGTCATTATAATTAAACGTCTTGGTATTTTTATAACTTTATGAAATCAAATATTTCTTAACGGCAACCTGTTTGTGCCATCTGAATGGAAGAATGGAAAACCGGAATGCTGGAATATTGGGGAAAAGAGCAGAAAATAAACCCTATAAATTGTAACAACTCCTTCAAACCCATCATTCCATTGCTCCATTATCCCAATTGGTACGAAGTCTCTAATTTCTATTATGTAGTTATGATAAATAAAGCCGACCTTAAATTCGGAAAGATAATGATGTTAGGCGGGCACATATCATGCTGTAGAATTTGAATCAATTAAAAATATAACGGTTGGGTGGAATCTATGCTTGAAACGCTCAGTTTCGGCAAAATATCGTCGGGAATGTTGTCTATAAAACGGCAGGGACGGTTTAAAACCATTCTGGACATTCGGTCATAAATTTGGGCCGGGTATGTAAAAAAAAGGTTTTCCTTAGCCCTTGTTGCCGCAACATAGATCAGTCTCAACTCTTCTTAAAGCTCTGTTTCATCGTGAAGAGCATGTATCGACGGAAACCGGCCGTCAAGGGCCCATATAATAAAAACCGTATGCCATTCAAGACCTTTGGCGGAATGTACGGTTGACAGAATGAGCCGGTCATCAGCCGGATCACCATTTAATAACGTGTCATTTAAACTCGTATTCGGAGGCTCCAGGGCCATGTCGGTCAAGAACGGTTCAAGATTAGGATACCGCTCCATAATGTTTACCAGATGTTCAAGATCTCTTGTCCGTTTTGGGTGATCATCGTATTTCTTTTTTAATATCGGCAGGTAATATTTTACAACGGCTTCACCCATTTGGGCAACAGTCATGGGTCTGGACTTCATATCAGAAAAGAGGTGTTTGAGTTTATCCAAACCTCTGGATCGGCCGGCTTTAAGTTTAGTTTTAACAAATCCTGTATATTCGGATTTTTCAGCCAAAATCGTTTCATAAATGTTCAGTGCGGTTTTGGGGCCGATATTGTCCAAAAGGAGAAGAATTCTGTACCAGCTTATCCTGTCATACGGATTGAAAAGGGCTTTGAGATGGCCTAAAACATCCTTAATATGTGCAGATTCAACAAACTTAAACCCCCCCACTTTAACAAAGGGAATCCCTTCTCTGGCAAGTTCAATTTCAAGATCAAAAGAATGAAAACTTGCTCGAAAAAGCACTGCGATCTGGTTCAAAGGCACACCGCTGTCATGAAGTTTTTGTATCTTTTCTGCAACGAATCGCGACTGGCTGTTTTCACTTTTTGCCTTTATCAGCAATGGCAAGGCCCCTCCGGGTTTTTGCGTAAAAAGAACTTTTGAATATTTCCGTGTCGCTCGCTCAATAATAACATTGGTAAGTTTTAAAATAGGTTCAACACTGCGATAGTTTTCTTCCAACTGGATGGTTCGGGCCTTTGGAAATATTTCAGAAAATCGCATGATATTTTCAAAATTCGCGCCCCGGAATGCATAAATGCTTTGTGAATCATCACCCACCACCATAACATTTTCATGGGTGCCGGCGAGAAGATAAATAATTTCCGCCTGAATCTTGTTGGTATCCTGATATTCATCAACCATTAAAAATTGGTAAGTTTTACAGATGTTGTCGCGAACATCGTTGTTTTTTTTCAAAAGCATTTCCAAATATATCAAAAGATCATCATAATCCATAAAATTATGCTCGGCTTTTTGTCTTTGATACGCCTTTGACATTTCATGGATTGCTTCAAGATGACGCATAAATTGCGGATAGTCGTTTAGAACGATATCTTCGACAGGCATATCTTTGTTGACAGCCCGGCTAAAGATATTGGCCAGTGTTTGCTTTCTCGGAAGGGAACCGGATTTTGACACTCCAGTCATTTTTTTTCTCATCATGCTGATGAGATCTTCAGAATCTGCTCGATCAATGATTGAGAAACCGTTCTCAAATCCGATTTTGTGAGCATATTTTCGCAAAATAGCATAAGCGAATGAATGAAATGTTCCGCCGGCAACACCTTTGCATCTGTCATCGAGCAGTTGTGTAGCTCTTCTCAACATCTCCTGGGAAGCTTTACGCGTAAAGGTTAGTAGAAGTATAGAACCCGGTAAAACACCTTCTTCTACAAGACGTGCAACCCGATATGTAAGCGTTCTTGTCTTCCCGCTTCCAGCACCTGCGATGACAAGAAGAGGCCCTTCTGTAAAGTTGACGGCTTCTAATTGAGAAGGATTAAGTTCTTTTTTATACAAAATTCGGCAATTCATTGATAGATAAGCAGATAACGTCTTTCAGGCCTAAGCTGACCGATTTTTGGGGAAGAGATAGCCGAGAGCTTGATGCAGCAAGGTTTGCGAAAATCGCCCCGAAAAAACATCGACATCCTCGACAGGCATACCCGTGGATATGTCGAAAATTTTCGCGAACCCTTGATGCGCAAGAGATCGGTGCAGATCAAGTCAAAAATAGCTCAATTTAGGTCAAAGTAAAAGCTGTACGTTTGTCTTTTTATAACACCTTGGGCATTGATCAAGAAGTGTTATCTTCCAAAAGATAAATCTACTTGTCAACAATAGAAATGATTTTATATTCCTTAATCCTCCATAAAAATTGACGAGAATCTTTATAATCCTTGATTGAAAGGAGTTGAAACAACATCATAGCCTCATACATTTAACCCAAATGGCAACTCGGGTGATGTTCGTTTTTTCTCATCAATTTTCACACCAAAGTACGAGTCGAAGGTTTTCATTACTTACGGTATGACGCGTGCGGCGTCTGCGTTATTAAGGACTCGCAATAGCAGACTATGGCTTCGGCCTTAAGTGCCTTGTTGGAGCGAAGCCGAAATCCGGCTATCGGGGCACTTGAAAACCTCCGACTCGTGTAAGATTCAGAAAATTATTTAACAGATGTTGTTGACTTTTAAAAAAAATATATATAGTAATTTTAAAAGTATTTGCAACTTTGTGAAACCACATCATCCAAGGAGGAAAATCAAATGAAGAAGATAAAGGCTCAATTGAAGACATTATCCAAATCCCTGGCCGCGATCTCCAAACAGGTAGAGAAGATTACCAATCAGGTTGATAAGCTTACGGCTCCCAAAAAAGCTGTGCCTGCCAAGAAGACGGTTGCGAAGAAGAAAGTTGCAAAGAAGAAAATTGCCAAAAAGGCCGCGGCAAAGAAGGCAGCGCCTGCCAAACAGGCAACAATGCTGGATGCCGTATTTGATGTTATCAAACGAACCAAAAAAGGTGTGACTGTTGCACAGCTAAGAGAAAAAACCAAACTGGACTCCAGACAGCTCAGCAATGCGCTTTATAAGCTCACAAAAAAAGGTACAATACAAACAAAGTCTCGTGGTCTTTATGTGAAAAAATAACTTTATTAAAGGTTCACTTGCTGGGCAGTAAAGATGAAATCGGTTTACAGACTGCCAAAACGTCACGAACAAAGTCTCCTGTGTGTCCGATGCAAAGGATCAGACAAACGGGAGACTTTGTATATTCTTTATACCTGAACCTTTCACGAGCCGGAGCCTTTCATATGAGCGGTTCAGGTTATAACATCAGCTCTCCTTTTAAACATCAACTTAGAAAAATTCCCCTCCGGTATTGTCATTTTAAAGATCTGTTTTATATTTCCCGATAAGATCATGTTACGATATTAAAAAACAAATTGACCTCAAAAGATCTTCAGGTATGATTAAATTTTTGACCGGAAGCTGTCTGAGTGGATTAGGGATCGTTTTGAACGAACCATCTGAGATTTAACGTTTTGGATGGAACCCTTTGGTAAAGTAAAGATCTTTATGAATAGCCCCGGCAGGTTCTTTCATTACGAGCCCTTGTTCACGAGTTCTTTCAGCAAAAATTTAATCATACCTGAAGCGGAAATTCCTTCAAAAGGCTGAGGTGTCATAAAATACAAAAGTTCGTTGTTTGTTATAGCATTTCTCAAAAATAACATCGGGTTTATAAATCTTAAAGAAACCGGCTGAGCGTTTTTACTCAATCGGCTTATTGTATTGGAGTATTACCATGTTAAAAAAGCGTATTGACTTTTTTTCGGTAAAGTTTTCATTCAGTGTTTTTATTATTGCTGCTTTACTGGTTTGTTTTGCTATCAATAAAAGCATTGCATCCGACAATCCAGCCAAACATCTTTCCAAAGCAAATCAAGTTGTTGAACATAACAGTTCTTTAGATCTATGGTCCTTTAAGAAGGGGGACCTTCATCCTGATCCGGACCTTGTGTTTAAAAAATTATCCAATGGTTTTGCATATATATTATTGAAAAATCAACATCCGAAAGACCGGGTGAGTATGCATCTTTATATTCAGGCAGGTTCAATGCATGAATCTGACAGTCAACAAGGTTTGGCGCATTTTTTAGAGCATATGCTGTTTAACGGCTCAACACATTTCAAGCCTGCGGAACTGGTAAAATTTTTTCAGAGTATCGGAATGCAGTTTGGGGCGGACGCAAATGCCCATACCGGGTTTAATGAAACTGTCTATGACATTCTTTTACCTGAAGGAAACAAGGAAAACCTGGTAAAGGGTCTGGTTGTAATGAAAGATTTTGCCGAAGGCGCCCTTTTGCTGCCATCTGAAATCGAAAGAGAACGACGCGTCGTTCTATCTGAAAAACGGACTCGGGATTCAGCATCCTATCGAACATATATCAAAAAACTCAAATTTGAATTCCCAGATGCCATAATATCAAAAAGACTTCCTATCGGTCGGGAAGAAATACTAAAAAAGGCTGACCAAGAGCAATTTAAAGCGTTTTATGACACCTGGTATCGACCGGACAATATGATCCTTGTTTTGGTTGGAGATTTTGAATCAGAATTGGCGGGAATGCTTATAGAAGATAAATTTTCTACAATAATCCCCCGTGCCCCTCCCGGAAAAATTCCAGACCTCGGGGATATAGCACATAAAGGTATAAAACCTTTCTACCACTTTGAAAAAGAATCAGGAAATACGACAGTAAGCATTGAAATCTTAGAAAAGATTTTATCCATGCCCGATTCATACGATTTTCGACAAAAAGAATTGATTGAGAATATTGCCAACCGAATGGTAAAGTATCGACTCGACACACTCATACAAAAACCTGGAACCCCTTTCACATCAGCATCCATAAGCTCTGGGATTTTCCTGCGTCAGGTCAAATACGCAGATATCACAGCAGATTGCAATCCGGAAAACTGGGAGAAATCGCTTTCACTCATCGAACAAACCTTAAGGCAGGCATTGATATTCGGTTTCACAACATCGGAACTGGCACGGGTAAAAAAGGATCTTCTTTCCGAATTGGATGACGCGCTCAAAAAGGCACCTACACGTGATAGCAAAAAGCTGGCACGCGAGATCATTTGGGGCCTGAACTCGAATCGTGTGTTCATGTCGCCACAACAGGAAAAAGAACTGTATACTCCGATAATCAACTCCGTGACATTAAAAAATGTCCACGATGCCTTCAAAGATATTTGGGCTCCCGAACACCGGCTTTTGGTTGTCTCCGGCAACGCAAAACTGACAGATAAAAATCCCGAAACGAAAATATTGAACACCTACCATAAAGGTATGCAAACCGCCGTATCAAGACCGGCTGAGGGGAAATCGGTTGTTTTTCCATATCTTCTTGAACCTAAAAAAGAAGGCCGAATAACACAGACAAAAAAGATGCCTGATCTTGAAATTATCCAGGTGGATTTTAGAAACGGTGTCCGCCTGAACCTGAAAAAAACCGACTTTCAGGCCAACCAAATATTGATTAATCTTTCCTTTGGACAGGGCAAATCCTGTGAGCCTTTAAACAAACCGGGGCTGGCTTTGTTAACCGAAAACGTCATCGATGAAAGCGGTCTCGGCACCCTCACAAAAGACGAACTTAAATGGGCCATGGCCGGAAAAAATACCCACGTTACTTTTAGTATTGACGAAGATCGCTTTTTATTACAAGGAGAAACCGTTTCCAATGAGGTTTCTCTGCTGTTTCAACTTCTTTACGCCCATATTATGGATCCCGGCTTTAGAAAAGATGCTTATGAACTCTCTTTGAAGCGATTCAGGCAAAAATACATAGAACTTTCCAGATCAATCAACGGAGCAATGGCACTTTCCGGCAGTCGTTTTCTTGCCGGAGGAGACCCTCGATTCGGTCTTCCCGATGATAAAACATTCAATAAATTGACTCTTGATGATATTAAATCATGGATCAGTCCATTCATTGGAAATAATGACATTGAAGTCTCGGTTGTCGGCGATGTTGATATCGATTCAATCATCCAATTAACCGCCCGATATTTTGGGAGCCTCACGTTGCATCCTACCGTCAACACACAAAAGGAATTAAAGCTGCCCGTTTTTCCCGTTGGTCAATCTCAAACCCTATCTGTTCAGACAAAAATTTCAAAAGGACTCATAATCCTTGCTTATCCGACGGAAGACATTTGGAATATCAATCGGACGCGTCGTTTGTCTATTTTGTCGGATATTATCTCGGACAGGTTTCGCGAGCAGATACGAGAAAAGCTGGGATCCGCATATTCCACCTTTGCATTTAACAGGCCGAGCAAGGCCTACCCGGGATATGGCGTCCTTCAGGCGATGGCCTACATTGATCCTAACGAGTCGGACATTGTCATAAAAGAGATAAAGAAAATCGTATCAAAGATTGCAAAAGACGGGGTCACACAGGATGAACTGAGCCGAGCCAAAGAACCGACATTGACCAGCATAAAAGACATGTTTCGAAAAAACAATTACTGGCTCGACACGGTTCTTACAGGCTCCAAAATATATCCTCAAAAGATAGACTGGAGCCGGACAATATTGAAGGATTATGCTTCTATTACAAAGGAAGGGGTGTCAAATATTGCGAAAAAATATCTGGTTAACGACAAGGCTGCAACAATTATTATAAAACCGAAATAGGAAGCAAATTGTTGCTCAGTTTTACAAACTCTTCCACGGTAAGCGTCTCAGCTCGACGAATGGGATCGATACCCGACTTCTCAAGTACGCCCTTTGCTGTAATGGGGTCAATGTTGAGTTCACTTGCAGCCAGTGCGTTCTTCAGGGTTTTTCGTCTGTTCCCGAAACCCGCTTTTATCACTTTAAAAAGAAATGGTTCATCAGAAGCCTTATGGTCGATTTCTTTTTTAAATTTCAATTCCAGGATTTGAGAGTCGACTTTTGGTTTTGGGAAAAAAAGAGAGGCTTTCGCATCGACCAGCTTCTTGATATCCGAACAATAACGCAACATGACTGTAAGCCGCCCGTAATCCTTGCATCCGGTCTCTGCCGTGATGCGCTGCGCAAGCTCTTTTTGAAACATGAGAACCGCCCGACTGATACCCTCTCTTGACCGAATCAGCTGAACAAGAATTTGAGAAGAAATATTATAAGGAAGATTGCCCATGACCACTATTTTCCCACCCATGTCTTCTACCAGCGCTGTTATATCGACGGATAATATGTCTTCTTCAATAATGGAAATATTGGTAAGACCGCTGACGAGAATCTCCATATTTAAGATAGGGATGATTTGGCGATCTTTTTCAACCGCAAAAACCTTTTTGGCTCTGCGAGCCAGAGGAATGGTCAGCGCACCCAACCCTGCTCCGATTTCGAGAATAATATCCTCAGATGATATTCCGGCACGTTTTACAATCATCTCAGTAAAAGCCGGATTGACGATAAAATTCTGCCCCAGTTGTTTCTTGGGGTGAATGTTATGTGCAGCAAGCAGTATTTTTGGTGAAGTCATTGTGTGACTCGAAAAAATGGACTGAAACCTATTCTTTTGATGCCCTGCGTAATCGTATGATCGTAATAATTTTGCGGGTGATGAAATATGACGTAATGCCGGGCAAAATCCCCAGTATGACACCGCCAGCGATCATGGCAATTGTAACATCCATCCCCAGATCTAAAAGTTCTAGAATCGACTCGTATTTTACATTAAACGGCGCCGGATTTCCGAGAAGATACATTCCCGCCTTATAACTTCCCCAATAGAAAATCGGAGCGGTGATGGGGTTGCAAAACCAAACTCCCAGTGCCGCAGCGACTTTGCTTCCTCGAAGAATAAACGCCAGGGCAACAGCGAGAACCGTATGAAACGGCATGGTTGGCGTTATGCCGACAAAAACGCCGATAGCCATACCCATGGCGACATAATGAGGATCTCCCTCGAGGTTTTTAACACGGTCGACAAATTCACGAATGTTATATTTACATAATCGTCCTGGGGATGTTTTGATATTTAAATCCTGTCTTGTTTCTTTCATGGCTTAACGATTGCATATCGTATGATTTTATCTTAATAAATTTTTCCAGCCTGATGTGTTCTAGTATCATTGCTGAAAATTAAAGGTGCAAAACCTGATTTTATGAAAAATTCGAAACGGTATAGGGTTATCACGAAAAATCGCTATTTTCAACATTTCAATGGTTGAGAGGCAGATCCCTACCCCGAACATATCATGAAATATTCGGGGTAAAGCCTTTTCTTGACTTTTTATCTAATTTTTGATCAGGTCATATTAAGCCTTTTCCGGATAAATTTCCAACATAATCATGGCATCGGCACAAGAAAGGGAGGTCCACATGGTCAGAAAAAAAGGGAAATCGGTAAGCTTTGATGCAATGGTAAAGTTCTTCATGCAGTACTATAATATCCCGACAAAGAAGGATATTGAAAAACTGGTAGAGAGGATGGACCGGCTTGAAAAGGTGATTAAAGAGTCTGCATTATACGGCAAAGGCAGGCGCATTTCCACCTTAAAACCTTCAAAAAAAACAACGTCAGCGTTAAGGTCTGCTGCAACTTCTTCTAATATGGTACTCGAAGTTATCAAACGCTTCAAAAAAGGCGTCGGATTTTCCGAAATTCAAGAAAGAACCGGTCTTGGAGAAAAAAAACTTCGTAATATTATCTACCGGCTACACAAAATGAAAAAAGTTACCCGAAAGAGCCGTGGAATTTATATCGCTTCCTAAATCAAATTTAAAATTTACTTTTTACCTTATCATACATTTTCAGGTGATCCTCTCATGAACCCATCTTCTGATAAAAACAATCCCGGTCTACAAAAGGCCTCCGGCATTTTAGGCTATTCCATTAAAAAGATCATCGCCCTCAAAGAAGTTGATTCCTTTCTTTATCTTCTTGAACACTCGCATACCGGCGCCCGACACGCTCACATCAGCAACAGCGATGAAGAAAACACGTTTAGCGTAGCCTTTAAAACAGTTCCATCTGATTCCACCGGTGTGGCACACATTTTAGAACATACGGCTTTATGTGGTTCCCGCAAATTCCCGATACACGATCCTTTCTTTTCCATGCTCAAAAGAAGTTTAAGTACGTTCATGAACGCTTTTACTTCATCCGACTGGACCATGTATCCGTTTTCAACCCAGAATAAAAAAGACTTGTATAATCTTATGGATGTTTATCTGGATTCGGCCTTTTATCCCAATATTGAAGAACTCAGCTTCAAGCAGGAAGGGCATCGTATTGAAATAGAGGGTGATCCCGAAGACGCTGAATCGTTGAAGCTTGTTTATAGAGGGGTCGTATACAACGAGATGAAAGGGGCCATGTCATCACCGAACCAGGTAATGGTCCGGTCTATTTTAAATGCCCTTTATCCCGAGACGACATACAGTTATAATTCCGGCGGTGATCCTGTGGTCATCCCTCGGTTGACGCACAACCAGCTAAAATCTTTTCACCAGAGGCACTATCATCCCAGCAACGCTTTTTTTTATACTTATGGAAATCTGCCCTTAATAGATCATCTGAAATTTATCAATGACAAAATCTTAAAGCATTTTAAGCGCATTGACCCAGGAACCGATGTTCCATCTCAGCCCCGCTGGAATCATCCGCAAAAAAAACAATATACCTATCCTTTAGATAAAAATGAAGACCCATCAAAAAAATGCCAAGCTTGTGTGGCATGGCTCACTGCTGATATCAAAGACGCTTTTGAAGTTTTAATTCTAACTCTTTTAGAAAGAATTCTTCTCGGAAATCCGGCATCTCCGTTGCGCAAAGCTTTAATCGATTCAAATATTGGATCGTCCCTTAGCGACGGAACCGGATTTGATGCCGATAACAGAGACACCATGTTTGTCTGTGGGTTAAAGGATGTCACAATATCTGACGCTTCGAAAATCGAAACCATCATTTTAGATGTTCTAAAAGACTTGTCGGAAAAGGGCATCGATAAAAAAATCATTGAATCCGCCATCCACCAATTAGAATTTCATCACAAGGAGATAACAAACACCCCGTATCCATACGGGATTAAACTGTTGTTAAACTTTGCCGGAAGCTGGTTTCACGGCGGCGATCCGGAAAACATTTTGAGGTTCGACGAGGATTTAAAAAGACTGCGAAATGAAATTGAAAAAGGTACTTTTTTCGAAAACCGAATCAACACTTATTTCCTGGACAATCCACACCGTGTGCTTTTGACACTTGTTCCGGATCAGGTGATGGAAGAGAAGGAAGGCGAACGCGTCGAAAAAGAACTCGATGGAATCCTTGCCGACACGACGCCATCTGAAATTGAAAAAATAAGCGCGGATACCAAAGCGTTAAAACAGCTTCAGGAAAAAATCGAGGACATATCCTGTCTGCCCACTTTAGCACTTGATGATATTCCCCCTTCGGTTCAACGGGTGGAAGCCTCAGCCTCATATTCCACGATTCCGGCCACGTGTTATTCACGGCCGACCTCTGGGATTTTCTATTTTGCGGCAGTTGCCGGAAGCGGACTACTGCCCAAAGAACGCATCCCTCTGGTTCCATTTTTCTGCTACGCATTCACCAAAATCGGCACTGCCCTCCATGACTATGTCGAGATGGCACGCCGTATGGATGCCCATACCGGCGGCATGAGCCTTTCCTGCCACGCCCGCACCGGCTTTGAAGGTTCGGCTGAATGTCTGCCGTTTGTCGCGTTTAATGGAAAATGTCTGGTCCGGAATCAGGACAAAATGTTTGGGATCATCGAAGAATTTTTTTATAATTTTGATTTCTCTGACTTGATTCGATTAAAAAGTCTATTTATGGAATATAAAGCCGGCCTGGAATCCATGGTGGTTCAAAACGGCCATCGACTGGCCATGTCGTTGGCGTCGAGAAATTTTTCAATCAGCAGTGCGCTCA
>PKTV01000397.1 GCA_002868985.1 Desulfobacteraceae bacterium
AACCGGTTAATCCAACAGAGGGAGCCATAATGAAACGCTTATTACCATTTGTTAAAAACGCGACGAAATACCTGCCACTGTTCGTTTTAATCCTCTTTACCTTGTCTTCCTGCGCATCCCACTCTTACATGAAGGTCAACTACCAGCTACCGGACAACCTTCCGGATAAGCCGGCAATAACAAAGATCCGGTTGAGCGTGGTGGACCAGCGGAACAATCCAGATCCGTTAAGCATCACCGCCCGCGAAAAACTAAAGAATTTTCGCGAAAGCTATATGCTGATCATGGCGCCCGAAGGTGACACCCCCGTTGCGGGGGTATACGATCTTATGTCCTTGTTCGAAACGGTTTTCCGAAAGCGCCTGGATCAGATGGGAATCCGGGTGGTCGATTCCACCTCTTCGAAAATCCCGAAACTGGAATTAGCGGTTACGCTCTTTCAGCTCGATCTGCGAGATTACAAATGGCACTTCAGAATGGGCTATACCGCCATGCTGGTGAAAGATGGGAATGGTTTTATAAAGGAAACGATTAGCGGAGAATCGGAACGGGTTGATGTCCCGGGTATGGATGATTCCGGTACCACGGTGAGCGAAGTTTATGCCGACTTGATCAATCAGTTGGATATCTCGGTCCTTTTAAGTAAATGACCACACGCATAGCAGAAGGCTTTCCATTGCTGACTTAAGACCTTGGGAGTATGAAGAGGTGACTGAGTATCCTAAAGGTTTAGAAGCTTTGCGGCATTCAGGCCTGAAATGGCATCAATTTGCATCTTGGCCAGCCCTGCGTTTTCAAGCTCTTTAAAATACCTTGCGGGCTTTAATAAAGGAAAATCACTGCCAAAGAGGATTTTATCCACACCGGCAATTTCAAGTGCATACTTGTATATTTTCGGATCATACAAAAAAGGAGAGGCAGCGGTATCAAAATAAACGTTTTTAAGACGCTCTTTGACTTCTTTTTTTAAAAGATTAAAAAAGAAGATCCCCCCGCCCCAGTGGGCCAGTACGATTTTGTTTTCCGAAAATCTAGTGACCAATGTATAAATCTGTTTCAGGGTATTGGGTGTCTTTCCGGGATACAGATGCCCCACGGGTTCATTGGTATGGATCAAAAACACAAGGTCTTTGTCGAGGCAAATTTCCATCAACGGCGTCAGTTTATCCAGCGCCGTATCATCTATGCCGGATTGATAAAAAGCGATTTCCCCGATTCCTGAAAGACCGCCTTGGCTTTGAAGACACCGCCTCGCCTCGGAAACAGCCTCTTTGTTAAACGGATCAAAACAACACAACCCCACAAGGCGTTCAGGATATCGGGTTACAACCTCCATGACATAGTCATTTTGCATTTTAAAGGTTGCCGAATCTTTCCACGGAAAACCAAAGACCACGGATCTGTCAACACCTTGCTCATCCATTGCGGCAACGATGTCTTCCGCCCCGACGAGTTTTGATCCCGGCGAATCGTATAAAAGTTTAAAGGCAGGTTCTGAAGGGAAATACGTTTCCCTGTTTTCACGGATGGCTTTCGGGAAGATGTGTGTATGAAAATCGATGATCATAATGGTAACAGGTGTCAGGTGTCAGGGGCCAAGTGTCAGGTGTCAGAAAAAATGTGAATATCAATAATTCTCTTTAATTACAAGTTTAAAGTGCCTATTTATCCCGCATTCATCGGGGAAGTTGAGGTATCGCTTCGCTCCATCTATTCATATAAAAATGATAGGATACCTTAACCCTGGCCCAGACCGATCACCAACACTCTATACTTAATAAGTCGTGTTTGTAATGGTGCATCGTTCAGATCAAGATACGAACGATACGCACCAGGGCGGGCTTTAGTTCACTTTAGGCACTTCAAACTTTAGTCACTTTCTGTGATCTTTACATGATCACATGGACAGTGCTCCTTTGATTTGGGCATAGATTTGATTGTTATCAAATCCCATGAGAGCGGGGGCTTCAGAAGGACATACCGCCGAACAGGCGCCACATCCTTTACATAGGGCAGGATTGACTTCAGCCACAAATTTCTGGTTGTCAAAAGTAATGGCCCCAAACGGACAGACATTAATACATCCTAAGCATCCTGAACACAGCTCGGGTCGAATGTGAGAGATAATTCCACCCAGTTTGATGTTTTTCAGGGCAAGAACGGTCACCGCTCTGGCTGAAGCGGCCTGGGCCTGTGTAATGGATTCATCGATGGGTTTGGGCGCATGGGCCAGTCCGCAGACAAATACACCGTCCGTAGCAAAATCCACCGGACGAAGCTTCACATGGGCTTCGGCAAAAAAACCGTCCGCATTCACCGGTACTTTATACAGCTGCGCCAAAGGATTC
>PKTV01000388.1 GCA_002868985.1 Desulfobacteraceae bacterium
CATCATTTCTTATCCAAAACGTAGCTAAGCCAAACATCCCCGGACCCGGTTTTGGAAACAGACGTTGAAAAGTCACGCACATTGAAGCCCAGGGTGTCCCACATTTCTCTGGCTTTTGAGTCCTCCCACAGATAGAAAATTCTACCATCTGGGCCTGTCCGGTCTTCTTGCCCTTCCTTTAAAGTGATTAGCACATTACCACGCCTTGATATCGATGCGGTTATGTTTTTAAACACTTCCGCAAATCGTTCTTTGGGCGTGTGAACCAGGGCACCGACAAGCATGACAGCGTCAACGAAGATCGAAGAAAAGTCGTATGTCTCGAAATCCCCTTCGATGACCTCACAATCGGCATTGTCCCTGGCAAGCTTCGCAAGTCCCGGAGACCGCTCAAGACCGAGGACCTCAAAACCCCGGTTTTTCATCCAGAGCAGATCACGGCCGCTGCCGCACCCCACGTCCAGGATAAAAGCTTCCGGCGGAAGCCTTTTGGCCAGAGGGGCTAAAAACGATGACGGATCAATGGAAAATGTTTTTTCGTGGTACGCTTTGTAATTTTCTTGGTAAAAGTCTGTCATGGCTAAGTCTCCAGTGTTTAGGGATCGGGTCATAAAAACAATAAGACCCCACTTCTATCTGAAAAATGAGGTCTTTGTGTCCATCGCACATCCTTTCTTTGTCTTGGTGATTAATAGAATTTTTTGAAAATTATGATAAATTTACACCCATAATTTCATTTGTCAAGACTGATAACTCGGTTTAGGGGCCAGGGGCAAAACGAAGGACGATGGATGAGGGATGATGGACGAAAGACCGACGTCGTTTAGTCGTCCATCACCCTAGCGAAGCGGCCTTCCCTCTTCCATCGGTCTCCTTCAAACAGCTAGCGAAACGACCCTCAAACCTAACGCCGCCATAGGCGACAGTCGGGGGCCAGGATTAAGGATAAAGGGGAAAGGCGCAAGGTACAAGGACAAAGGCATAAGGAAAGAGGAAAGAGGTCTGAGATCGGAGGTCAGAGGTCGGAAGATCAGAAGGTGAGAAAAAAACTAACCCTCTGATCTTCTTAAATTCTTACCTTCTTGTTAATACAATCATCAATCCCAAAGCTTTCGGGGCCCTGTTTTCAATAAATGTCATACCAATTGACAAATTTCGTCCATTAACCCGGATACGCGCTTGCACAGGTGTCGATTGAACAATAAATTTAAATATTTGATATATTAACACTTGTCTGGTTTTTGAAGTGAAATTGTCGGTGTTTTTTATGATTTTTTGCACAAATTGGAACGATTCGTGCAAAATGTATGGGAAATAAAAAAGCCAAGCACGAGACTTTAGCGGGTGCACGTGCCTGGCTTAGGAAACCTGAGGGCCTTTCAGCACCTCAAGATACCGTAAATTTATCATTGCGTATCTTGAATGTCAATAGGCTCTACAAACGATTTTGTAGGGCTTTTTTCATTAGAAAAGGCCACGGGGAAAAAAGGAGGCGGATGTATGAAAAAGCTAAGCATGATCTTGACGGTTTTGATTATCTTCGGAACATCTGCAATTGGTTATACGTCTGATGAATACGTTGTTTTCGAAGGCATATTTGAAAGGGGAAACCTTGTATTTGAAAGAGCCATCGCTAACAAGAAAACCGGTAAAAAGGGAAATGGGACGCCAGTAAGTCAATTTGGAAACTTTTTAGGTTCGAGTGGGGAGGCAACACTAAGGGTATGTAATGTTGCTGAAGCTGATAAAATAAGTAGCGCAACAATCTCTATCAACGGAAATGTCGTTTTAGGTTCTTCAAATTTTAACCAAAATGTCGATTGTATAAAGAAAACGGTTAACTTGATGGATGGAGATAATATACTGGAAGTTCAGTTAAAAAGTAAGCCGGGTGGAAAAGTTAGCATTGAAATACTTCAACCTGATATTCCTCCAGCAGGTGATGTGTGCGGCGATACTGATGATGGATATCCAAATACTGTGATCGCTACGACGACTGTGGGTCCGGAATATAGACCTTATGGTGGAATAGCCGTATCTCCCGACTACGGAGAGTTTGCTTATGTGAGCAATTTTATGGAAGGTACGGTATCTGTAATCCAGACATCCGACCATACCTTGATCGATACAGATCCAATCACGATCGGGGGAATCGGACCTATGGGTATTTCAATGACGCCTGTCGGCGCGTATGCATATGTAAGTAATTATGTGGAAGGTAAGGTATATGTAATCAATACATCCAACCATACCGTGATCGATACAATCATTGTCGGTGATGATCCAGACACGGAAGGGCTTGATGGTTGTCCTTTTGGAATTTCAATGACGCCTGACGGTGAGTATGC
>PKTV01000149.1 GCA_002868985.1 Desulfobacteraceae bacterium
ATTTAGTGTCCATCCATAAATGAGGATTTTTGTTAAAGATCAAGGCATGCGAAAAAAATAACCACAGGCATATATATAATATTCCGAGGATTATTTTTTGAGCATAACACCGAGATTAGACAAAAAGACCATTTATGGATGGACACGATTTAGCCGCTAAACACATATAGTTTATTGCTTACAAGGATCAGCCCCACAGCAATCAAAACCACACCGGCCATCACATTGACATATTTTAAAAATTTTGAAGCCTTTTTAATAAAAACCAATAGGAAATTGATAAAAATAGAAATAATAATAAAAGGTATGGCCAGTCCGGCTGAATAGATGCCAAGAAGTAAAACTCCCTGCCACACGGTTTCCTGGCTGCCGGCAATAATGAGGATTGAGCCGAGTAAAGGCCCTATACATGGGCTCCAACCGGCACCAAAGGCCATTCCGATGATTAGCGTCCCAAAAAAATGCAATGGCTTCTTTTCCAGATTAATCCGCTTTTCAAAATCAAGCCCGGGAATACGGATTAAGCCGGTTAAATGAATTCCTAAAATGATAATTAAAATACCACCGATGATCCTTATTAATTTTTTATACGTATACATCAATCCGCCGAGATAGGAGGCTGAAGCACCCATCAAAATAAAAACCAGGGAAAACCCCAGAACAAACAAAAACGTTGAAAGACATACTTTTTTTCGGATTTCTGAATTATATTCTTCTGTCAACTCTTCTATTGAAAATCCCGTAATAAAGGTAAAATATGCGGGTATCAGAGGCAGCACACAGGGGGAAAAAAAAGATAGAAGCCCGGCAACAAAGGCGGCTGGAAATGAAACGGTTTGAGTGAACATTAGCCTCCTGCAATCAGGGAAATGAGAAACACCTCTGAATTATCAGGAATCAGCGTCTTTTCAAAATAAGGCCTGGAGACATGTTTATCGTTGATGCGTATCACTGCATAGTGATGCGAATCTTCAAGATCCTCAAGCAGATCTTTAATGCTCATTCCTTCGTACCAAGACTGTCGTTTGCCGTTAACCCTTATCATCACCTATCTTCGCATTAAGTAATTCCAAAACCTCAGGAAAATCGATACCCAGACGCGTCACGGTGTCAATGGTCGGAATTCCATCGGTCGTCCATCCCCGTCGTTTATACACCGCGTCCTTGAGTTGTTCATACAGTGTCTCGCGAAATTTACGCAGGGTCCTGATTTTATCTTCCGTACTCATGTCTGTGATATCGACATGATGCTTCTCGACCAGTTCTTTGTCATAACGTTCGTGTCGTGATTCATATTCAACCGGTTTTACAGGCCCCATTGCACGATAGGGAATATTGTCATGCTCGCGTGTTCCGAAACCCATTTTGAGATTGAATATACGCTGGAAATTGTAAACCGCTTCGCTCATCCGAATAAGACCGTCGGGAGTCGTATGTCTTCCGGTAACCGCAGTGTAATATTGGGTATACCATTCTACGTGTTTCATGACCTTTGCCGGCTCTTGGGTCTCTTTATTGTCCTCAGGGATGATATCGTTCCATGGAAGTTTACACAGTCCGCACAAACCAAACCATGTTCTAAACATTGGAAACCAGTGAAGCGCCTCTGCCTTTTGCTCAAAGGAAGGCATAAAATTATGCACCATATCGAGAAAAATCAACCAGGCTTCATCATGCTGTGGCCCCTTGAGTGCAAGACCATACCCCCCCTGTTGGGCAAGCGATTCTTTGGTCATATATTCGGAAAATTCCAAACCCTTTGCTTCCATTCCAATATCTTGCATGATATTTAGATCAGCCTTATAATCTTGCGCGAAAATCGACTTCATTTGGCGAACGCCCCGGCCTACGATATGGCCAAAACCTTCACCATGAGCCATTTGATGAACAATCTCCAGTGCAGCCGCCCGATTGCCAAAGGAAAGGTTTATTCCGCCGGTATGGGCTTCATTAATCAGATTCATTGAAAAGCATTCCATTGCAAACGCGATACTTGTCCCCACAGAAATCGTGTCAAGGCCATAGGCATCACAATAGAAATTCATCTCAATAACGGTATGGGGATCAAAGACACCCAGATTCGAACCACAGCCGGCAATGGTTTCATATTCGGGACCGTCCACAAAAACTTTTTCTCCCTTGTAAGGTCCCGTCAGTGGAACAAAGTCCTTGACACCATGAGAGCAGGCCACCGTGCATCCCATCCAGCATCCATCATAGCCTGTATCAAAGATGCGCCTGTACACCTCTTGACCGACATTAACTGCCTCCGGGTGCTGCCCATATTGAAAATTATTGGTAGGTAACAAATCAAAATCATTCATAATTGTGACCAAATGGGTTGTAC
>PKTV01000148.1 GCA_002868985.1 Desulfobacteraceae bacterium
CAGAGGGAATTTGCCTTCTTGAAAGTTTATTTTAGAAAATAGATAACCGCAAATGGACCTGCCCCCCATCGCTCTCGCTCAGGCGAGGCGGGCGGGGTGGTTTCCCTTATCCTCTTTCCTATATCCTATATCCTATTTCCTGTACTGTTCATCTTTCGAGCATACGAAAGGCGATATCCGCCACGCGATCGGATGCGCCCGGACCACCCAATTTATCCCTAAGGGCCAGTAGTTCAAGACTTAATTGTTTGAGACCTAAAGGATCGCTCAGCATCTTATATACCGTATCCGCAATCCTGGTGGAAGACGCGTCTTCCTGGATCAACTCCGGAACAATCTCTTTGCCTGCGATGAGGTTAACCAGGCCAATATTTTTAACTCGTATCATTGCCTTTCCCAACCAGAAACTCACCGGAGATACTTTATAAATGATAACCATCGGCGTACCTGAAATTGCCGACTCCAAAGTCACGGTGCCCGATGCAGCCATGACCATTTTGCTTCGCTCAAAGACGTTTCTCACATTACCGGCAACAATCTCAAAATCAGCCTCTCCTTTATGTTTTTTAACAATTTCTTTTACGTGCTTTTCTCCCACATCGGGTGAAAGTGAAATAATGAACTTTATGGTTTCGATCTTTTTTAACAGAATTCGGGCGGCATCAATCATCACCGGGAGGTGTCTTTCAATCTCTCCGTGGCGGGATCCAGGAAGTAAACCGATAGCAGGAATATCATCCATCCACTTATCCTCGATCCTTTCTTTTGTCGGAAGACTGTTTTCCAGCAATGGATGTCCCACAAAGGTTACCGGGATTTTTTGTTTCCTGTAGAAATCCTCTTCAAAGGGTAAAATAACGGCCATGTGGTCCACCAGTTTATCAATTTTTTTTACACGGCCAGGTCTCCACGCCCAAATCTGTGGACTGATATAATATAAAACAGGTATTCCCATTTTTTTGGCAGTTGCCGCCACATGAAGATTAAAATCAGGAAAATCAATCAGTATCAGAAGATCCGGACGCAAGGTCTTAAAGGTCTTTTTAACAGTTCGAAGACTTCTTAGAATGTTTGGGATCTTTGAAAATACTTCAGTTATCCCCACAACGGATATTTCACGGGCATCAATCAAGATGTCAACCCCGGTTTCTTTAAGCGCCTGTCCACCGATACCACAGAAAAAAAGCCCTTTGCTTTTTTTTTGCATGGCCTGAACAAGTTTTGCACCGTGCAGATCACCGGAAGTTTCACCGGCAATAATCATGACGCGCTTCTTGTTTGAAAAACAATCCATGGAGTATCTTCCACCTATATTGAGCGATTGTCGAGTTTGCCGGTCGTAAGATCCCGCCTTTCGAGGAGATGCAAGGCTTGAGGCATGCAGCCCCGCTATATTAAGCGGGATAAACCTCCGTCTGCTACTGCAACTGTCTCATAACGCAACAGATTCGGCAAACTCGGCAATCCCGAAGGGTTTCAAATGGTGACCATTTTTTACTTAAATAAATCCACTCATTAGATGAGGCCCATTAGCAACTTTAGTAATGTATATTTAATTATAATTATTATTTTTTCATGACCCTGTTACTATTTGAAACGCTCAATTTAGGTATCACAAAAATTTGCGTACACCCTCTTTAATTTGCCCCATAATATTCAACGCAATTTCCAGGGCATCACGTCCCATTTGGGCCGTAACTACCGGAGCTTCACGATGGATGACCGCATTTACAAATGATTTCAACTCATTTTCAAGAGCATCTCCCGTTTCAAAGCTAACCTGTTTAACATCCATGCCGGGAATCAAACCACAATCGACATTGCTGTCTTGCTGAATAGCGGTAATTTCTTTTTTTGAAAAATCAACGGAGACATAAGCATCTCTTTGAAACAGTCTTATTTTCCTTTCGTTTTTGGTCGATATTCGGCTGGCTGTCACATTGGCAACACATCCACTTTCAAATTCAAGGCGCGCATTTGCAATATCAACATGTTCAGAGACCACAGGTACTCCTGACGCATAAACAGCACTTATTTCCGACCTGACAAAGTTCAAAATAAGATCAATATCATGGATCATCAAATCCAGAACAACACTGACATCGGTACAGCGCCCTTGAAAAATACTCAATCGATGAGACTCGATAAACATCGGCTTCTTAACAATATCTTTCAGCGCCACAATTGCCGGATTAAACCGCTCAAGATGTCCCACCTGGATAACAAGATCCCTTGATTCTGCCAAATGAATCAGTTCATCCGCCTCTTTGGTGGTTTCTGTAATCGGCTTTTCAATCATGATGTCGATATTGTTCAGCAAAAAATCCTTGGCAATGACAAAATGAAC
>PKTV01000389.1 GCA_002868985.1 Desulfobacteraceae bacterium
CGAAGTATGTGCATTGCAAGCCGCTCAGCGGTTTTTTCCCCGACCCCCGGAAGTCTTGAAAGGTTTTTGATCAATCTCAAAACAGTTGCTGGATAATGACTCATGTTATTAGTAGATAGTAAATAGTGAATAGTAAATAGTAAAGAGTGAATAGACGATCAAAAATAGAACTTAGGGGCTTCGCCCCAATTGGAATAATGGAGTAATGGAGTGATGGGCTTAAAGGATTTTTTAACCATTTAAATGGGTTATCTCCGCTCTTATTCCCAATATTCCAATATTCCAACATTCCATTCTTCCATATCGGTGGCATGAAAAATTGCCATTAAAAGGCTTGTGATCTCGGAAATTTGTTGAATTTCCAAGATGTTACATCAGTCCCGGTATATTCATGCCTCCGGTAAGCTTGCTCATCTCTCCGGAGACCATATCCTGTGCCTTGGCTAATGCATCATTTGCGGCGGCCAATATCAAGTCCTGAAGCATTTCCACATCATCCGGGTCCACAACTTCTTGTTCTATTTGAATGGATACCAGCTGTTGTCTGCCATTGGCCACAACCTTTACCATTCCGCCACCAGAGCTTGTTTCAACTGTCTTTTCAGCCAATTCTTCTTGTAATTTTGCCATTTTTGCCTGAAGCTGCTGTGCCTGCTTCATCATCTTTCCCAAGCCTTTCATTGAAATACCTCCTATAAAATCTTAACATCAACAATTTTACCGTTGAAAATCTCCAACGCATCGGTAACCAGGGGGTGGCTTAAGGCTTCCTGTTTTAAACGGACCTTCCGGCTATTTTTTTGATGATGTTTATTTTCCGTTATATTTTTTGTGCGTACAATTACGCCGATCTCTTTTCCGAAAAAGTCGCGGCACACCTTTTTAATAATGCCAACATTTTTTTCTTTCCTGACCATATTTATATTAAAATCGTTTCCATTGACTTCGATTTCCAGCTGATTGTCGGTCAGTCCTTTTATTTTGGAATTTTTCAGGTTGGTTGCAAGAGATGGGTGTTTTTCTATAAATATTGATAACAGTTTTTCCCACTTATTCTCTAAAGTTTCATCCTGATCTGTTGCTGCAATATGGCCTGCGGCAAAAGTCTCTATAGATTCTGCTGTCCCTGTTACCGGGCTGGAGGTTGGTTTAGGGGATCTGTTGGCAGTATCTATAAAAGTTTCCAGAGATTCATCGAAATCTTTTTTAAGAAGATCGATCTTTTCGATAAGAACATCAATGGGCAGGGCAGGCTTTATTTGAAACATCTTGATAAAAACCATCTCAATTGCGAGCTTTGATCGTGAAGAATGCTCTATAGTCGGTTCTTCTTTAAAGAGTAAATTAAAAAGCTGATTCAAAAATGTTTTTGGGACGTTTTTTGTCTGATCAAGCATCAAATCGATTTCATACACAGGGATATCTACCAGTTTGCGGGTCTTTTTCCCCATCTTGACAATGAGTAAATTCCTGAAATGTTCGAGTAAATCGGTGTACAGTTTCTTCATATCATGGCCTGCGCTATACACCTCGTCCAGAATATCGAGAATCTCCGTGATATCTCCCTGTATGACGGCGCTTGATATTTTAAAAATAATGTCTCGATCGATGACGCCCAGTATATCCAGAACCTGGTCATGCTCAATGGCACCTTGTGTGCAGGACATGACTTGATCCAGAAGGCTCAGACCGTCTCTCATGCTTCCATTCGCTTCACGTCCGATTAACCCTAAGCTTTCAACGTCGATATCAACATCTTCTCTGACGCAAATCTTTTTCATGTGTTTGGAAATCGATTCAACATCAATACGTCTGAAATCATGTCGCTGGCACCTTGAAAGTATTGTTATGGGAATCTTCTGCAGTTCTGTGGTCGCAAAGATAAACATGACGTGGGGCGGAGGTTCCTCCAATGTCTTCAAAAGCGCATTAAAGGCGGCGATGCTGAGCATGTGAACTTCATCAATAATATATATCTTATAAAGACTGTGTGCGGGCATGTACTTGACATTTTCACGAAGATCTCTGATTTGATCAACACTGTTGTTTGAAGCGCCGTCAATTTCGAACACATCTGCAGCATTCCCTGCGGTGATCTCTCTGCAGGACCTACAGTCATTGCATGGAACCGGTGTCGGACCATTTTTGCAATTCATGGACTTGGCCAAGATTCTCGCAACCGTGGTTTTTCCGGTTCCTCTCGGTCCTGAAAACAGGATGGCATGGGCGACACGACCTGCTGAAATAGCGTTGGTTAACGTGCGTGTGATATGATCCTGTTTTACGACCTCATCAAATGTTTGGGGACGGTATTTACGCGCAAGTACAAGATAGGACA
>PKTV01000064.1 GCA_002868985.1 Desulfobacteraceae bacterium
TGAGACCTTTGAAAAATGCTCATTTTTGTTTAAGTTCAAGGAAGGCGAAAATTTTAACCACCCCGATGAAAAAGCCATCGGGACAGGCATCCATACATTTCGTATTTCGAGGATTAAAATTTGAGCCTGTTGATAAATCCCGATTATCGGGGACGCAGAAATTGGGCAAAAAGGGGGGTTTTGCAAAGGTCTCATTCAAGGTTTTGATCAACTATATACCGATCACCTATACAATAGGAAGCGGCAGTTCCCGTAAAGTGAATAAGTTCCGGCAAAGAAATTCTTTGATTAAACCCTCCCAGATGTGGACCTGTCATGATTGTTATATCCTCCAGACCTTTTGATAGGCCATTTATGTTGTCCCCGGTAAACCCGCGCTCCAATAAAAATTCATTGAATTCATCATCGCTCATTTCCTGTTGATCGGTCGCTCTAAAAATTTCCTCCATGTATTGATCGACTCCGAATTCATCAATGGAACGCAAAACAAAATTATCGAAATCAACCGGCAAACGATCACCTATTTTTCTTCCTGTGAATCCTTCATAATAGGAATTAAACGAAGCCTCTATCAACTCTTGCATTAAATCAGGACAGAAAAGATTCCTTACATCTATGGGATATCCTTTTTTATCAAAACCTGTCCGTTCAGGATGATGATTGCGGAAATAACTTGCACATATAAGAATAATACTCATAAAATGATTCCCGATAAGCCTGTAATACCTGTAAGAAGATCCTGAAATAGCCTCAAAGTGCTCAAAATCTCTGACACCTGATTTCCCCAAATTAGGATAACGGCATGACATTAGCCATCTATCCAGTCTTCCTCCTCTCGGCCATTCATAATATCCTTCATCGCGCCGCCTGTGCCGTTGTACACGATTGTGAAAAAGAGGTACCGGAGCTGTATGAACGATACCCATTGAGGCAAGCCTTCCCAGAAGCCAAGCGTTCCGCCTCATAACCTCCATAAAATTGTTCCAATCAACGCTTTTTTCATCAGGAAGAGGATTCGGATAAACAAAATAGTCGGAATGGACCATAAACCCTATGGCGGAATCCATATGTATTGTCATTTTCTTTTTCAGCTTATCTGGAAAATCTGTAAGTCTGAATAGATGCGCTTCCCCGAACCTAAGGGGTGTCGGTATATCAAATTTTATCGGAAATTCGTGCTTAATCGCCTGCAAATACTCCATCCATAATGCCTCACGATTCAATGCTGTACTCTCGGAATCCGATCTCGATAATTTTATTACAAAGAAAAGATTGCTCGCTATGGAAAACACCAAACTCCGGCCGATACATTTCATATCGCAGCCTTCATTTAAACCTGTTTTACGACATAAATCATCCCAGCGGATCGAGGTAACCTTGCTTATGCTCTTTTCCCTTAAAGACGGCCCTTTTATTTTCAGAGGAAGTGAGCCCAATGCCTCCGCCGCCGCCCGATGTGAAGGTCCGACGGAATCAGCAACAATATGTTTAAGACACTTTATAGATTCTGCCGCCAGACCCGGATCTTCACCGGCGGACGCAAGAAACGACAGGGTGTTTGCCGCTTTTCTGTATAAAAAATAGGACTGTCTCTGGGAAGAGTGAACTTTTTTAATGATCACATTATACAAAGCATTAACCGTCTTCGATGATCCTAAAGAAACGTTTTTGCTCAGATCATGTTCAAGCATGGAAACTGCCATATAGGTGGCGGAAAAATCCATACATGAGTTTAACAAATATTTTTCACTGGCAACAAGATCTCTGTGCATTTCCTTGCTCTTCATTCAGTTCAATGAACAATTATGACGACTTCGTAAAAATTTTAACTTCTGAGTTGCGCTGCATTCCTTGTCATTGCAACGTATGATAAGCCCCCCTTATTCCTTGAAGCTTAGGGGTTTTTCATTTGTGCAAAGAACCAAAAGGAACCCATTTATATAATAAATATCTCTGTATAATTTCTTAATCAAAGAACCGATACCACAAAATATGGAAGAAAGCTATAATGCCATCTTTCCATGTGATCTTCTTTCCTTCAGAATAGGTTCGGCGGCTGTAACTTATACCTAAGTTGAGCGATTTTCAAGTTTGCCGCCCCAGAGAAATAAGCTCTGCATTTCACAGGGCCCCGATAACGGGATCTACACTTCGTTCCGACAGGCAGATAAGCCCCGCGGAGCGGGATCTCCGCTTCGCTACGACAAGTCTTGAGCGTAGCGAAATCCCGCTTTGCGGGAGAAGATGTTGTTTCGCTATAGTCGTCTATGCGGAATGGCATCTGACGCAGTAAATGCGGTGAAATTGGAAATCCCGTAGGGTTTCAAA
>PKTV01000252.1 GCA_002868985.1 Desulfobacteraceae bacterium
CGCTCTCCTCTCCCTAAAACCGCACGTATATGCAATATGTAACTACCGGGAGGGGCGATCCGCCTCTCCTGTTTACCTCCGAAACGGCAGGGCAAGGGGCTACACCTCCCCGCCGATCCATGCCGATAGCCAAAGAATTTTTTTATAATCACCTTCTGGGTTTGAGCCGTTAATCCTGTTGACTTTGATATGACAGTGGAAAAACAGATAATATCTGTTGATCAGATCCGGTAAAAATATGAAAAACTGAAAGACATTGAATGGTTACACAAAAAAAATTCCGATCCTTATACTGATCGCAAATGAGAAAATACGGAATTATGTTTTAGGGCTATGCAAGAGAAACAACTTCCATCCTCTGATCGGCGCTGATCTGGAAGAACTCATAAAAAGATTTAAAACGAGGCACAGCGGCATCGTTATGATAGACTACGAAGTGGTCAAGTCTTATGGTGCGAGGATCTATTCAAGAATTAATGTTGCCTGCCCCGGTTGTAATGTCATCCTGCTTTGCGACCAAGACCATCGCGACCTTATCAAAGAGGCCGTGGAACATGGTGTTTACGCTTGTATTCTGGCGCCTTATGAGGAATGGGAAGTGCTGACCATGATCAGGAACATCGTCGCCAAAAAAAAATTAAGAGGAAGAAAGAAAGTCAACAAAGATAAAACGTTATGATTGGAGTTCTGTCGGGGTTTTTGTATAGACGAAGCTTATCGTTTCAGCAATTTGACAACGACGATCAAAAGTAAGGCTAAAGGATAGCAACTGGCCATGTTGAAAAGCACCATGGCATACTGTGGTTTCTTTGATTGATAGAGCATCCATGCGGGCAGGACAAAAAAGAAAAACCCTATTGCCACGGCGGCAATCAGGAACGGAAATTCAAAAGGAATCGGAGAGCTGTAGAACACAACAATTGAAAGAATCAGCGAGGCAGTCAGAGATCCCAGAATAATTGCATTGGCCGAATGTGTGCCCAGTCGAACCGGAATGGTCTTGGCGTTAAGGCGCCGATCCTCCTCTATGTCGGACCAGTCATTGGGAACGTTCTGGCCGCCGATTTCCCACAAAAACAACCACAGAAACAGTATGGACAGAAATATCGGTGAAGGACTTGGATCCACGGCAAATACACCGGCAATGGCCCCGGCCGTCTTAACGCCGCCACTGACCAGGGTTCTGAGATGGGTGACTTTGAGTAAAAGGCAGTAAACCGTTTCCAGAGAACAACCGATGACAAAAATTAAAATGCAGATTGGATTTAAGTAGTAAGCGCCCCATATCGCTACGATTGACCAGCCCACCGTCCAGAGCAACCCTTCTTTAAAACTCAGATACCCCTGGGCCATGGGATGTCGAACCGTAGCGGCATCCAGATCACATTCGATATCGAAATTACCACAGAGTTTTAACTTTTCTTTATCAACACGATAATCGATGACATCGTTAAGGGCATACACCGCCGTATATCCCGCAAACGTTGTGATCAGTCCGATTAAAATCACTTCAAAAGAGGGGAACCGGCCAAGCCAAAGCAAAGCACCTAATGCAGGAGTGGCCATGTCCAGCAATCCGTGAGGCGTTCTGGAGAGCGCCCAGAAAAGTTTTATTTTAGTAAGACCGTTATAAGTGCAAATCGGTTGTGTCATTTTCATTTCCAAATTCTGAGCAATGCACAAGCAATGAAACATTGGCAGTAAGATGCTGTCAAAACCAAAACCGCTTCTCATTAGCATGTCGCCCTTATGACCGTCAAGGCGCTACCACTGTTCCACCTCAATTGAGCGTAAACAAAAACGAGAACGATTATAATTTATTTCATTAAAAACTGTTGAGTTCGGTCAAATCAGAGATCCTCGGTGCGTACGTGTTCACGGGGTGCGCTCCCCCGTGTAACGATATTGGCGGAGTGGTTTCGTCATTTCAACGACTTAGCAGTGGGGGAGACCGCGGCTCCCGCATGTTTTTCGCGGGAGAACGCGGAGGGGGCAGGAATGCCGCCGCTGCTAAGTCGTTGAAATGACCAGGCACGTAGACACCAGAGTGAATGGGGGAGCGCACCCCGTGAATACGTACGTTGGTGCTGCAACCTGATCAAGCCATACTTTTTTTCGTGTGAACCTCAAGCCGTTCCACCATCAGAGAACAGGCAAGACAAATCAAAAAATAGATCACCATCACCGTGATCCATACCTCAAAGGTTAAAAACGTCGCCGACATCAGCTCCATGCCCTGAAACGTAAGTTCCTGGATAGAAATAACAGAGACAATGGAAGAATCTTTGATCGTTGAAATGAACTGTCCGGCAAGCGGTGGGA
>PKTV01000152.1 GCA_002868985.1 Desulfobacteraceae bacterium
GTTAATTTGTTGAGTGAATCTTTGATACATTATTCGAAATTTATATGATTAGAAATAGTTTAACCCTTTGAAACAAATCGATTTAAAAAGGAGCTTCAGGTGTGATTAAATTTTTGACTGGAAGCTGTCTGAGTGGATTAGGAATCGTTTTGAAAGAACTATTGGTGATTTAACTTTAAGAATGAAACTCCCTGCTAAAGCAGAGCCCTTTATTAATATCCCGGGCAGGTTCTTTCATTACGAGCCCTTATTGACGAGTTCTTTCAGCAAAAATTTAATTATACCTGAAGCGGAAAAGGCTCGAGGTTCGGAAGTCAGTTTTTATTTTACCCTAATCCCTGACCCCTGGCACCTGTAGCCCGTGAACGAAATCATCAATTATCAATATTCAATTATCAATTTCATTAGGGTTTGTTCATCAATAATATCAACACCGAGTTCTTGTGCCCGATTGAACTTTGAGCCGGGTGACACCCCGGCGACAAGGTAATCTGTGTTCCGGCTTACAGAACCGGTAACCTTTCCCCCGGCTTCTTCAATAGCTCTTTTTGCTTCACTTCTTGTCAACGTTGCAAGGGTGCCAGTCAAGACAAAAACCTTGCCGGAAAGAGTCTCCGTCTGCTGAGAATCTTCATCGATAATTTCAACTCCGCTATCAATAATTTCGGTGACGATCTTCAGGTTTTCATCCTGTCCAAAAAATCCTGCGATACTCTCGGCAACCACAGGCCCTACCCCTTCGATCGTTTCAAGTTCATCCGGTTCTGCATGCCTAAGTTTATCAAAACTCTTCAAGCCATTTGCAAGAATCCCGGCCACATGCTCCCCCACATGCCGGATGCCCAGCGCGTAAATAAAACGATTTAGAGTTATCCGCTTGCTGTCTTCAACGGCACGAACAATATTGCCGGCAGACTTTGAACCCATCCGTTCAAGATCTTTCAGCACATCTTCTTTTAGCTGAAATATATCTGCATAGGAAAAGAGCAGATCCTTGTCCACCAGTTGCTCGATCAGTTTTTCCCCCAATCCATCGATGTCAAAGGCTCCCTTTGAAGCAAAATGCTTTATTCGCTCCTTTATCTGGGCGGGGCATGACGTGTTGATGCACCTCAACGCCGCCTCATTTTCGGATCGTATGACCGACGAATCGCAAACAGGGCAGCTAATGGGCATGCTGAAGGTTTTTTCTTCTCCCGTCCGTTTGGAAGTGATGACTTTAACAACTTCGGGAATTACATCGCCGGCTCGCTGAACAAGGACCGTGTCGCCAATTTTGATGTCTTTTCTTTTTATTTCATCTTCATTGTGCAGGGTTGCCCGGCTAACGGTCACACCGCCGACATTTACAGGACTTAGATGGGCGACAGGCGTCAATGTACCGGTCCTTCCGACCTGAACGTCGATATCAATAATCTGCGTTGTTTCCTGAACCGCTTTGAACTTATAGGCGATGGCCCATCGCGGACTTCGGGATGTGGCCCCTAAATTTTGTTGCAAAGAAAGACTGTCGACTTTTATCACCATGCCGTCAATATCATAGGGTAAAAGATCTCGCTGCTCACTGAGTTCTCTATAGCAATCGATCACCTCTTTGATGGTAACCTTTGGCCGGATATGTGGATTGATTCTGAATCCGAGTTTTTGCAATGCATACAGTACATCCGAGTGCGATTCCAACACAAGGTCAGCGATCCGACCCACACCATAGACAAATATTTCTAAAGGGCGTTTGGCGGTAATCTTTGAATCGAGTTGTCTTAAAGATCCTGCGGCTGCATTTCTTGGATTGGCAAATGGCGGAAAGTCTTCATCGAGGCGCTCGTTGTTTAAGATTTTAAACGCTTCCTTGCCGATAAATACTTCACCTCTGACCTCAAGAAGTGAGGGAATGCTTTTCTCTTTTTCAGTGTGAAGCCGTAACGGGACAGAGCGTATGGTTTTGACATTTGATGTGATCAATTCACCGCTGAAACCATCACCGCGAGTCGATGCGCTGATCAAGCTACCGTTTTCATAGACCAGCTCCACGGCAACGCCGTCTAACTTTGGTTCCGTAGTATATATAATATCGCTGTCTGTATTGAGATTTCTTTTGATACGTCGATCAAACTCAACAATGTCCTGGTCACTGAACCCATTCTCCAAACTGAGCATCGGAATTGAGTGTTCAATGGTTTCGAATTTATCCAGAGGAGGCGCTCCAACCCGCAAGGTCGGGGAATCCGGGCTCATCAGATCAGGGAAATCCTCTTCCAGCTTCAACAGTTCTTGCATCATCCGATCATATTCGGCATCGGATATTTCTGGATCATCCA
>PKTV01000181.1 GCA_002868985.1 Desulfobacteraceae bacterium
AAACACGTCGATTTCAAAGGAGCTTCAGGTGTGATTAAATTTTTGACTGGAAGCTGTCTGACCCGCCTGCCACGTAAGGCACGAGCGGGCAGGGTGGATTAGGGATCGTTTTGAAAGAACCATAGGCGAGTTACTTTATGGATGAAAGCCTATATTAAAACAGAGACCTTTATGAATAGCCCGGGCAGGTTCTTTCATTACGAGCCCTTATTCACGAGTTCTTTCAGCAAAAATTTAATTGTACATGAAGCGGTAATGTTTTCAAAGGGCTAAAATGTTACGTTTTTTTATTTCTTTTTGTGTCCTAAGATCCACGCAAGTGCGAGCTTCCCATAGATTACTGATTCTGTTTGAACACATCGGCTTGAAATTCTCAGCCTTTGTCATTACTGTATTGCATCTGATAAAGTTTGAAAAATTCTCCTTGCATAGAAATCAGTTCCTCTTGTTTCCCCTCTTCTTCGACCCGACCATTAACAATGACAACGATCCTGTCGGCATAATCAATAGTTGAGAGCCTGTGCGCAATGACAAAGGTTGTTCGCCCTTTCATCAAATTCTCTAAAGCCTTTTGAACAAGCATCTCCGCCTCTGCATCCAGAGAAGATGTTGCTTCGTCAAGAATCAATATTGGTGCATCTTTAAGCAGGGCACGCGCAATACATATCCTCTGTTTTTCTCCACCGGAAAGACGTCCTCCAAGTTCTCCGATATTAGTGTCAAACTTGTTCGGAAAATTTTGTATAAAATCATAAGCATAAGCTGCTTCTGCCGCCTTGAATATTTCTTTGTCCGTTGCATTCCGCTTACCATAGGTGATATTGTTCTTTATACTGTCGTTAAAAAGGATGGGTTCTTGAGTAACAATACCCATCTGATCACGAAGTGAAGATATCGAAACATCGCGAATATCCATTCCATCGATCCTGATAGCCCCCTGGGTAACATCATAGAATCTTGGTATCAGATTAACCAGTGATGTTTTCCCGCCGCCACTCATTCCCACCAGTGCCAGAACCTGACCAGCCTTGACATCCAGATTGATATCTTTAAGAACCATAACATCATCATATTTAAAATAAACGTTTGCAAATGTTACACGATGTGGCCCTCGTTTAATCGTTATAGGATCCTTTCTCTCTTTTATGTCTGATTCCATCTCCATGATGTCGAAAACTCTATCGGCAGCGGCAAGTCCTTGCTGGACAGCGTTATTGAGCCCGCTCAGTTTCTTTACAGGATCATACAACATCAGTACTGCAGCCATAAATGAAAAAAACGTTCCGGCTGTGGAACTGCCCGTAATTACCTTGTAGCCTCCGTACCATATAATAAAAGCGATTCCCAATCCGCCGATAAACTCCATAATTGGAGAAGATAGAGACCTTGCAATCACGGCTTTCATCTCAAGTTTGAACAGGTCGAGGGTTTTATTAAAAAAACGCTTTTTTTCATATGATTCCATACCGAAGGCCTTAACAATTTTGTTGCCGGCAAATGTTTCATGCAAAAAAGAACTCAGATCTGCCATGGCCTCCTGGCATCCGGTACTTATCCGGCGCACTCTCCTGCCAAATTCAACAACGGGAAAAAAGGCAATCGGCAAAACAACAAATGCAAACAGGGCCATTTTCCAGTCACGGTAAAAAATAACAAATGTCAACCCCACTATGGTAAAGCTGTCTTTTAATGATCCTGTGACCGCTGTTGAAACCATGGCTTTGATGATATTGACGTCGTTTGTAATTCGCGACATTAGAACACCGGTCTGTTCTTTATGGAAAAAAGCGATGGGAAGGTCTTGTATGCGGTTATAAAGATCGTTTCTTAAGTCCTTGATGACATTCTCGCCCACATAATTCATTAAATAGTCCTGACCATACATTCCCAAACCACGAAGCAAGTAAATTAAAACAACGACCACGGGAATGATTTTGAGCATTGTGGTGTCTTTATTAAAAAATATGTCGTCCAGCACAGGTTTTACTAAAAAGGCTGTAGCAGAGCTTGCCACAGCAATAACCAACATACACACCATAGCCAGAAAAAGTCTGAATTTGTTTTCCTTGATAAGCGCCAGTAAATGTTTGTGCCTGTTTTTTAATTTTAGTTTAAGCATATTTGTAAAAATTTTGGTCCAGAGGACCAGGCTTTGATTATGCCAGAGGGAATTTGCCTTCTTGAAAGTTTATTTTAAAAAATAGATGACCGCAAATGGACCTGCCCGCCATCGCTCTCGCTCAGGCTAGGCGGGCGGTGTGGTTTCCCTTATCCTCTTTCCTATATCCTATATCCTATTTCCTGTACTGTTCATC
>PKTV01000189.1 GCA_002868985.1 Desulfobacteraceae bacterium
AGGGAAACAACGTTCTGGATCTGGGATGTGCGCCCGGGTCATGGCTTATTTATTCGGCCGATCTGACGGGGAACACAGGGCGGGTGATCGGCATCGATCTCGTACCGGTCACTGTAAATGTTCCCCCCCATGTCAGGGTTTATACCGGTGACATTCTCTTAATGGATGATGATTTTTTCAAGTCCCTTGAAACAGAGTTTAATGTCGTCATCAGCGACATGGCCCCGTCCACAACTGGGAATAAATTTGTGGACAGCACCCGATCTTTTGATCTCTGCACGACGGCACTGTCCATTGCACAGATGACATTGACCACCGGTGGATCGTTTGTCTGCAAGATTTTTCAAGGAGAAGATTTCAAGACATTTATTGACTCGGTCCGGTCTGTTTTCAAAAACCATAAAATTTTTAAGCCGAAAAGCAGCCGAAAAGCCAGTAAGGAAATTTATGTTATCGGATTTGGAAAAAAATGATATATTGATACACAAGTTTCACACCCTAATTTTAAGCAGCGATATTACAGCGGAGCAGACCGGGAAAAGTTATTAAGGTAACATCATATAAATAGGAGGGTAAAATGTCAGGGCATAGCAAGTGGTCTTCCATTAAACACAAAAAAGGCGCTACAGATGCAAGGCGGGGGAAAATTTTCACAAAACTCATCAAAGAAATTACAGTCGCAGCACGTATGAGCGGTGGGGATCCCGATGCAAATCCTAGGCTTCGAACAGCCATCCAGGCAGCAAAAAGTGAAAACATGCCCAAAGATAACATTGAAAGGGCCATAAAAAAAGGGACCGGTGAGCTGGAAGGGGTCAATTATGAAGAAAGCATTTACGAAGGATATGGTCCTGGCGGTGCAGCGATATATATTGAATCGCTCACCGATAACAAAAACAGGGCAGTGGCAGATATCCGCCACATTTTAAGTAAAGCCGGCGGCAATCTCGGGTCCAATGGGTGCGTTGCCTGGATGTTCGAAAAAAAAGGGTATATTGTTGTTGAACGTCATGACGTTGATGAGGATGCTTTAATGGAAGCCGCCATTGATGCCGGAGCCGAAGATGTCAGGGAAGATGACAGCAATTATGAAATCCTCACCGCTCCCCAGGATTTTGAAGCGGTGAAAACAGCCATAGAAAAGGAATCGATCCCTTACATTGACGCAGAAATCACCATGTTCCCTCAGTCCACCGCGAACCTTCAGGGCAAGGAAGCCGAGCAGATGGTCAACTTGATGGAAACTCTTGAAGACTGTGACGATGTTCAGAAGGTATACACCAATGCAGACATTCCTGAGGATTTGGTCAGCTGAATTTATTTTGAAAGGGACAAATCGATCATCCGTTGAACCGCCTTAAACGCAGACTGCCGGATATTTTCAGGCACCTTGACCTCTCCTTCCATGAATTCGAGGCTCCTGACAACATCTTCAGGAGAAATCTTTTTCATATTCTTACACAACATCTTGGTTGAAGCAGGATAAAACGCTTTATCAGGATTGGCTTTTTTCAAGGGATAAATCAGCCCGATCTCCGTACCGACGATAAAAGAGGAACTTTTAGACTCTTTTGCATAACGGATCATGCCCGAAGTGCTGAGAATAACATCTGCCAGTTCGAGGACTTCCGGCCGGCATTCAGGATGGGCCATGAAAACAGCGTCCGGATATGCCTTTCTGGCATTATGTACATCTGCAGGTTTGAGTCGATCATGGGTGGGGCAATATCCATCCCAGGTGTGTACCTTCTTTTTGGTCTTCGAGGCAGTGTACAGGGCGAGATTCCGGTCAGGCGTCATGAGCACCTCATCGGCATCCAAGCTGTTAACAATATCGATGACATTGGCCGATGTACAGCAAATGGTGGAAAGCGCCTTGACTGCTGCGGTTGAATTGACATAAGTGACAACCGGCATTGCCGGAAGTTTATCAATCATGACCTGAAGACCTTCAGGCTCGATCATATCAGCCATCAAGCATCCGGCATCTTCACGGGGAAGGAGAACCGTCTTGTCCGGTGAAAGAATCGAAGCGGTTTCCGCCATAAAGTGAACCCCGCAAAAGACGATGACTTCGGCATCGGTCTGGGCAGCCTTGATACTTAGCTCCAAAGAATCACCGCAAAGGTCTGCCAGATCCTGAATTTCCGGGGGCTGATAATTATGCGAAAGTATGATGGCGTTTCTTTTTTTCACCAACTCTCTTATCTTTTCTTTCATTCTACAGTTCCTTTTATATTAAAAATTCTGGCACGAAGGACCAGGTTTTGGTTACCCCTATAGGGAATTTAGTTTGTGAATGTTCATTTTAG
>PKTV01000192.1 GCA_002868985.1 Desulfobacteraceae bacterium
AATTCAGAAATGAGCAATTTTTGTTCTGATCAAGGCCGCACAAGGGTTTGCGGTGAGGCGTACGTCTGTACGCCGCAACCGGAAACCCGCGGAGAACGCCGAGCAGGACAAAAATGGCCATTTATGGATGGACACTAGTTAGGTGTGCAGAAAAAGTTTTATAAGCCGTTCCCACCCCAGCTGAGGTAGATTCCCAAAAATATCATTGTTCAGCTGGCCGCCGTCTGCTGTAAGGGGACCGACCGTATCCTCTATCACCTCATACAGGCGGTGGATCTCTTGTGAATAAAACGTTTCGGTTTCATCGCCGATCATCAGATTTTTGAGATCCTGCCGAAGGTTAGAAGAATGAATCCTTAAGATCCAGCCTTCTGAATAGGGATCTTCATTGGCCACGTTCCCTTGTTCTCTCAATTTGGAATTTACCGCTGTAACGACGCCGCTGATCGGCGAAAGCACCTTTGCTTCAAACTTGCCGCGGTTCATGAGGATGTCCGAACGGTTTTGCTGTATCTCCTTGCCCACCAGGGGGGCCTTAATCTGATCCAGAGGACCCAAGAGGCGCAAGGCAAAATCATCAATGCCCAACCTCACTTCGGAACCTTCCTCCAATTTTGCCCAGCAATGTCCCTGATGGAGATAGTATCCTTGGGGAATTTTGAATCCTTCAACATCCAAAAAATCTACCGGCCTGACAAAGGCATGCACCGTATATTGATCTTGGAAATATTGATCAAATTCACAATTTCCACACCGGTATTCATGGGTACAGGATCGAAAGTCGATACGACCTTTCATATGGTGAAGACATGGGCGCCGGTTTGTCGGCAGCTCTTTTAATCGATCTTTCCAAAAAACGATCTCAGCCTTCTTTCCTTTTGGGGTTTTTCCTTCTTCTTTCAGCTTTTTGTTTTGAATGGCTGCCTGCCGCATAATCCTGTCAAAACGGCATGGGGAACAATCATAATCAATGTCACAAAATTTACGGTGAACCACTCCGGCTTGCATCCACAAGCAAGGATGGTTTTTTTCCGGCGATTGATTTTCCCGACGTGTTGACCCCATTTTTCTTCCTTATTTATGGTAATAATTTTTTATTGCCACCAAGACACAAAGACACTAAAATACATTTGTTCTTTGTGTCTTCGTGCCTTTGTAGTAAATATTTTTGGGTCTCGATAATACAGATCACGTCTTGAGAAAAGTTTTGGTTAAATTTTTCCAGCCGAGATCCGGAATATTACCAAAGATATCCTCTTGCAGGTAACCACCGTCTGCAGCGAGAGGACCGGCAACCTCCTCGATCATGCCCTCTAATTGTTTCACTTCACCATTTATCCATTCAAACCCTTCCGTATCGGTCATCAGCTTTTTAGCCGTCTTCTTGATATCCGGCGTTCGCACCATGAAAAGCCATCCTTCGCCGTAAGGCTCACGGTTGGCAAGTCCCGGATTCTGCCTTACTTTGGAATTCACCTCTGTAATCACACCATCAATGGGAGACAGAACATCGGCCAGATTTTCTTTTCTCTTCAGGCCCCAGCCAATCTTGTTCATATCCAGTTCCTTGCCCATTAAGGGAAGATCGAAAGCATCTGCTTTTCCCAGAAGCTTGAGAGAAAAATCATCCAGACCGATTCGAATATATCCGCCGCTTTCAATTCGGGCCCAGGTATGTCCGTTATGAAAATAGTATCCGACGGGAACATCAAAGCCCTTCACATGCTCCATTTCAAAAGGCATGCTTTTTGTTCTAGGACTCATGACATCCTCAAAAAACTGGTCAAAGTCACAACTGCCGCACTGATAGTCGTAAGCACACACCCTTTCTCGAATACGATTGGTGAGACTGTGCCGACAGACTCTGTCCATATCAGGTCTTCTTCTCATGGCATCCTGCCAGCTCATCTGTTTGCCCTTTTCCACCTGTTTTTTCATACCGAGATCGTATTTGCATGATGTACAGTCATAGTAATTGTTGCAATCTTTGTTTTTTACAACACCGGCTTCCATCCAAAGACAGGGATTTGCCGCCATGGCATCTTTATCCGGTTTCACCATCCACACCTGGCCACCCAAAACCGCATCGATCTCACCTTTTTTACCAAGATCCGCTTTTTCGCCTTTTCTGTAAGATGATCCGTAACCCAGGCGACTTCTCTGATCTTTTTTAATTTTTTCTGCCATTTGTCTCGCTCCTTTGTATTATGGTTTTTTTTTATTTTGTTATCTGTTTTTTGGATATATAGAGCAAAGTGTGTGCCACTTCAGGAAAAATTCTTTGCGTAATAATTTAACATTTTAATATCATA
>PKTV01000196.1 GCA_002868985.1 Desulfobacteraceae bacterium
CGAACAGCTTTAAAAATCAGATCTTCATAGTCGTAAAATTTTTGTATTTCCAATAATTTTTGATACGATTGATATACTGCTTGAAATAAATCATTTTTTGTAGAGGGCGTTTTATCCAACCATTCTTCGGGATTGAGTATGTTTTGTTTGGCGGAAATAATCCATTCTAACAATATTTTGGGTTTTGTTTTTACTTGAACACCCGCCCCTTCAACACGGTTGATGGCATCTAACAGTAATAGCCCCCGGTCTTTTTCATCAATGATCGTATAAGATTTTTTTTCAACATCATTCAAAAGATGAAAGCAAAGACTGTGAAACGTTCCGATAAAGGGCTGAATTTTCGATTTCCCGAATATGGTTTCAAGTCGTTGACGCATTTCCTGAGAAGCCTTGTTCGTAAACGTCACCGCAAGGATGTTCTGCGGTGAAACCTTCTTTTTTTGTATAAGATATGCGATTTTTTGGGTTAAGGTACGTGTTTTACCGGTTCCAGGTCCAGCAAGGATGATTAATGCACCCCCATCATGTTCTACAGCCCGACGTTGTTCTTTATTTAAATCAACTGTTTCAAATTTCTTTCCGAAGGTCTTATCCTGCATATCTTTTATAACCACATTAGAAGGTGTATAAGGTTTTGGCTGTTGGTTATTTTCTTTTCTTTTCTTGGATAATGAATTGGTAGAATCTATAATAAAAAGAGGCTTTTGTGCCTGAAATTTCTTTCGTTCATCTTCACTAAAAATTTTTATTTTGCCAAATTCTCCATCATATCCCGGTAAAAGATCGATTTTATTTTGACGTACCCTTGTGATCGCTTCCCCAAGCAAAGGCAGTCCTGCAGTGTCGATAACATCTCTTTTTAACGTCGTTAAAATGTCAAATTCAGGTCCCAGTTTTTCAAGTAAATCCCTGTAGTTCCCCATTACTTTCTTTGAGTTCGGACCCACCTTTAAAACTTCGGACAAGATCTCCACAAGGGGAATAATATTGCTATAAGGGTGATATTTTTTCGGTTTACCGCCTACCGGTCGATCTGATAGTTCCTCCACCCGGTACAAAACACCCAAAGTCAGCGGTTTTTCACAAATCGGGCATATTCCCCCCTGTTCCCGTGTTTTGTCGGGCCAAGAACGAACATCACAATTTCTATGACCATCAAGATGATATTTTCCTTCTTCCGGAAAAAATTCTAACGTGCCTAAAAACCTTTCGGGATCACCACTTTTGATCGCAGATCTTATAGCTGAATATGAAATCTCTGTATCAAACAGATTTGCCTCTCTTCCCAGTTTTAATGGTGAATGTGCATCAGAGTTTGACACCAGCGTAAGGTTGTCCAGTGCGGATACCCGCCAGTTCATCGCCGGATCTGATGAAAGGCCTGTCTCAATTGCAAATATAAAAGGCGTTAGATCCTCAAAACATTCATCTATAGAATCGAAACCTGATTTTGAACCCAATAGTGAAAACCATGGTGTCCAGATGTGGGCCGGGATAAGAAATGCCTGGTCAGACGTCTCGAGAAGTATTTCTAAAAGGTCCCTGGCATCAAGACCAAGTATGGGTCTTCCATCGGATTTTATATTTCCAATTTTATCTAATTTTGAATTAAAATTCTCAGCCTGATTTAAATCGGATAGAAATACAAGATTATGATTTTTACGGGTTTTATTGTTTTTTTTATATATGTTGCTTATTTCCGAAACCAACATAAAGCGCACTTTTCTGCGGCATGACTTTGGAACTTCTTGATCGCATAACCTTGAAAGTTCATCTTTTAACCTAAACATTCCAGGTTCCGCCGGTATTAGTTTTTCTTTAATTTCAGCAAACCAACCCGGGTGAGTAAAATCACCGGTTCCTATAACCGATAACCCTTTAAGTTGAGCAGAAATATACAGATTTTCAAAATCCGAATTCTTCGCCGTTGCTCTGGAAAAATGGGAGTGAACATGAAAATCAGCGATAAATTTCATCATTCTTTCTTTGTTGTTTGGTTATTGATAAATACACGGTAAAAACGCTTGTAACATTCTTATAAACGGTATATATACTTATAACAAATTAAAATAAGCACTATATATAGTATTTTAAAAAGTTAACCATCCCTTTTAAAACACGCATTATAGCAACCGCTTTTTATATTGATATTTTTTCAATAAATTACTATTTATCAACAATAAATTTAATACTTTTTATAATCTATTAATTTTAATTGTTTTTTAAGCTTTTTTTAAACAGTTTTAATTGTTTTTTTTTCTTTTATTTAAATAAATTATAACATTATTATCGTTATGAACAA
>PKTV01000510.1 GCA_002868985.1 Desulfobacteraceae bacterium
GGATCGTGGCAGGTGGCACAGGTTATATTTCCGTTTTTATCCGGGGCCCCTTGAAGGCTAAACAAAGGAAGCGTCAATTTCTTCCTGGATACGGCCAGTGACTGGATCTTTTCAAAAGGGTTGACATTCAAAGGATGTGAAGTGCCCGTAATCGTCACTGCTTCAGCCACCTTTCCCTTTTGGTGACAGCTCAGACAGAACCGTGACCTTGATTCTTTCCCCGGTGGTAGCTGTTTGGCCCACAACCGCTTATTTGCCGAATTATGAGGCATGTGGCAGACCCCGCAGGGTCCTGATTCGACGGGCCGCTGCTGCATTATATTTTTTTCATTTGGAAATGATTTACGTAAATCGTGTTTGGTGTTGATGATGCTTTTGGGGCCGTCATGACATGTCACACAGAGTTTTGAATTTTTGTTGTCAACGACGGTGATTTTATTCCCTCGTGCCCCGTGGGCTTTGTGACAGGATTGACAGATGACATTGTTTCTGTTTGTTCCTGGTTTACTGCCCAATTTAAAGAGCGTGTCCGGCAAATCAAATGTCGCTGTTTGAAGCGGATGGCTGTTGGAACGTTTAAAATCGGCTTCATTGGCATGGCACATCGCACACAAACTCGAATTCATATTTTTTTCTCTAAAGAAAGAAGTGATTCCCGAGTCGTCCGGCGCAGCGCCGGCCCCGTGGGCAGAATGGCAGGTTCCACAATAAATTTCACCTTTATTGCTTAAGGGGAGGGTAGATGGAATTGAAACCCGGCTCGAGGGTTTTACAAATGTTTTGTGTCCATTAAATTTCCATGCGATGGATCGTGAATCATTAACATACCCATCATGGCAACTGTAACAAATTTCCTCTGAACTTACAACCCCTTGGGTGTCTTTCATGAGAACATTGCCCGGCTGCCATTCAATCAGAGGTTTTTTGTCCGTCCTGAAATCGTCTAGCCACATGACATGACAAATCGCACAATCTCTTTTGGAACTCATTTCCGCAGCAAGGGCGGCTGAAGTTATCGCGAGAAGTGAAAAAATGACAAATACGCATAAATATGTCAGGGCTCTGATCATTGAGATTTGCTGTGACTATTAGATAGTAAATAGTAAACAGTGAACAGTTAATAAAGTTATTGTAATAGTTTCAAAACACTAATCTTGTTGCTCCTCATTTCAACCACTTGGAGCCTGTCATTTTTGTTGTCGACGACAATTCCCACGGGCGTCGTGAATTTTCTGTTTTTGCCGTTCTCACAGACAACCCCCAGAAAACGTCCTAAATCTGAAAATATCTGTATGAACCCCATGTAACTGTCAGTGATAAACACCCGGTTATTTTTGTCTACAGCGACACCTTTGGGTCTGAAAAGTCTTCCCGGAAGCACGCCCCAGGAACCTATATTTGCAATAAATTTGCCGAACGGATCGAATTTTTGGACCCTTGTGTTGAGAACGTCTACAACAAAGACCTCATTGTATTCATTTACGGCCAGAATTCCCGGATATCTGAACTCCCCTGGACCTTCCCCGAACCGTCCCCATTCAAAGTCAAACGTTCCATTCTGTCGGTACACCTTTATTTTATGGTTATCGTTATCAGAAATATACAGATAACCTTTCAGTTTCGATACGGCCACATCCACCGGATCTGAAGGTTTTTCACCCGGACCGGACTTGACCGCAAACAGATATAAAAACTTACCTTTAAGATTGAAAACCTGGATTCGGTGATTGCCCGAATCCGCAATAAATACTTTGCCGCCGTCGGATATATCGATGCCAAGAGGATGTTCGAATTCGCCATTGCCGGTGCCCTTACGACCAAAGGAGAATCTCCGCCGCCCACGGCTGTCAACAACGATGATTCGATGATTAACACCATCCACCAGATAGATGTCTCCATTGGGGGCGATGGAGATATCGCTGGGTTGATCGGCATTTGGTTGGATATCAAAAAGAAATTCAACGTTACTACAGTCTTGGGCGGAACGAACATTTGGAATGACCGTTACAGAAAGGATAACGATGAGACAAATCAAAGCAAGATTTGTTCGGATCAAACCGCGATCCTTATTTGATAAAAAATCCTCCATTTCAGGCTTTCAAGTCTTCAGGAAATATGACTTCTTATTTAAAAAGATTCGGCAGATAGAAATTTTCATATTTGGTTATCAATCCCTTGACGTTCAACTGTTCCAGATCTGCGGTCCTCTTTTTACTAAACCCCAGTTTGTTATAGTCAAAAATACCCTTTTGGGAGTGGCAGATATTGCATTCATGCCCCTTGGATTTGATATTTA
>PKTV01000508.1 GCA_002868985.1 Desulfobacteraceae bacterium
AAGCCATCGGTATGTTTTTCCCCAACGCCCCGGGCGCTGCATTGCGTCACCCCACACAGCTTTACGAGGCTTTTTTCGAGGGAATTGTTCTGTTTATTGTGTTGTGGAATTTAAGAAAATTAAAAACACCCAAAGGCGCAATGCTCTCCTTTTATATCATCGGCTATGGCCTTGTCCGGTTTTTCATAGAATTTTATCGCCAGCCGGATTCCCACATTGGTTTTGTCTTTATGTCACTTTCCATGGGCCAGCTGCTGTGCGGCTTGATGATGATCTGCGGCGCGGTGTTGTACCTTGTGTTGTATCGAATGGAAAAGCAGCGAGCGGGTCTTTTGAAAGCATAAACAGGTCTTCATTCTTGACAAATATTGGGAACGTTATAGGGGACGGGTAGAGATATATTGATAAAATTGTAAAAAAAATGAGCTAACAAAATGATTGAGCAAATGCCTAAAATCGGGGCAATTTGGAATTTTTTGCTATTGGTGCAAGTGTTTTTTTAGTTGAACTATTTCCTATCCTTAGCTCCCAAACTCGAAGTTGGCGGTTTTTTACTGCACCTAATGTCTCTTGGAGGTCTGATATAGTTATTCGATCATGTGCTAAGCCTACCTAATTTCGAGACCAGAATAGACCGGTCCAGCCAACAGGGCATTTGATTAGCAGTAAGAAGTAATTTGGAACGCCGGTGTTGTTTATCGTGGCCCGACCCCAAATGCATCAAATTTAAAGGAGAGATATAATGACCGATGTGTATCAACGATTGGCAAATTATTTGGATGATCTTCCGGCCGGATTTCCACCGACCGAGACCGGTGTTGAACTTCGGATTCTAAAACGACTATTTTCGCAGCAGGAAGCCCAGATCGCCCCCGGCCTGACCATGATGCCGGAGCCGGTGGCGGCCATTGCACAACGATTGGGCCGAGATGAAGCCGAACTGGCTCCGATGCTGGAGGAGATGTCCAAAAAGGGATTGATCTTTCGTTCAACTAAAGGCGGGGAAAAACACTATATGGCCGCTCAGTTCGTCATCGGAATTTGGGAATACCACCTCAACGATCTGGACGAAGGCCTGATCCGGGACGTAAACGAATACCTGCCTCACTTAACCAAAACGAGATGGATCAAACAGGAAACCAAACAGTTGCGAGTTGTACCGATTTCTCAGAGCATCAACGCCGAGATGTCGGTCATGCCCTATGAAATGGCCGAAGAAATTATTAAAAAGCAATCCAAAATCGTGGTTTCACCGTGTATTTGCCGCAGGGAACACGAGATGGTGGGAAAAGGCTGTGACAAACTAAAGGAAGCTTGTCTGATCTTTGGCACCGGCGCCTATTATTACGAGGAGAACGGCCTGGGACGTTCCATTACCCAGGATGAGGCACTCGTCATTCTAAATAGCGGCCTGGAGGCCGGGCTGGTGCTTCAGCCGGGCAACGCCCAAAAACCGAGCAACATCTGCTTGTGCTGCGGGTGTTGCTGTCAGATACTGAAAAATTTAAAAATACTGGACCGCCCGGCCCAAGTAGTGCATGCCAACTATTATGCCGAAGTGACCATGGAGGACTGCACTGCCTGTGAAGCCTGTGTAGACCGCTGCCAGATGGACGCCATTGAAGTGGAGGACACGGCCAGGGTTGACCCTGACCGGTGTATCGGATGCGGATTGTGTGTGACCGAATGCCCTGAAGATGCCATGACCCTTAAGCAAAAAGATGGTGCCGACCAGTATGTGCCGCCTAAAAATACATTTGAAACCTATCTGAGGATGGCGCGTGAAAGAGGTAAAATTTAATCACTCCTATTCCTTTACAAATTTTATCCTGTCGTTCAGATGTACTGACCCCTGACATCTGGCTACCGACCTCTACGTTTTGTCCCCTGACACCCGACCCACCGACCTCTGTCTTTTCCCCTGCCCTTTGCCCTCTCCTCTTTGCTCTTTCCTCTCTGCCCTTTCCTCTTTGCCCTTTGCCCCTTAATCCTTAATCCTTGATCCTCTGTCCTTTACCCTTTGCCCCTGACAACCTTTTTCGAATGTCAAACATAGAGCCTTTGACAACCGATATGACTCTGGGATACAAATCCACTATGACACATGAAAAAGAACGATAACACAAAGCGGCTTAAACCTGTGTCCGTTTTTATTTGACCATTACATGGAACTCCGGTGAGGTCATACAATTATTTTTGTGGTCCGACCCCAGATGGTCGGAGGAGGAGAAGACATGAGCAAGCTCAACGAGATCAAAGAAACGCTGCTTATGGGACCAGGACCGTCCTGCGTG
>PKTV01000063.1 GCA_002868985.1 Desulfobacteraceae bacterium
ATACTTGAGTATGCGTGTCGAAGATCCCGATATTTTAACGGGGCGGGTTAAAACTCGGCCCCGCCTTTTTATCCCGCTGGGTTTTAGCGGGGGATCTTGGACCAAAATCTTTATTTTGAGATGGCTTCAGGTTATTTTTTAGCCTTCTTTGCTGACTTATGCAACTTTTTAAGACATTTTTGATCTTTACGGACAATTGCACAGACTTTCCGGTTATGAATCTCTTTGCAGTTATTGTGATTATACAAAGGACATTCTGGGTACTGTTTTGACATGCTTATTTCTTGACCTTCTTTTAGAAGCCACCATATAACTTCTTCGAGTAAACCATTAACCACCCCGTATGAGTTTTCGGTCTTGTCTTAGGTAAAGATGAAACCCCTGACAGGATGACTGACAAAAGTAATGTTCTTTTCTATGAAGTCTTTAGGGCGCTTCTCCAAAAAATAATCATAAATTTGGATCTGCACCTATTACAACTATAATATTTCGTGCCTGGTATAAGATGCATCCACCACCTTCGGGGGATTCGTTGATGCTTGAAATCTTGGCATTTAGGACATTTTCTTTGAAAGTCTTCACTGGCAATGCAAAAAACAAACCTTACACACAGAAAACCTAACCATTCACACAGCGCCAAAGAGGCTACTATTATTGTAATGACCAATTTCAAAAATGTGTTAACTACTACTTTCATGATTGGTAATCCTATAATACGACAGCTTGACGAAGCGAGAACCGAAGAACTTGGTTGAACCGATAAACAACAAAATAGCCCCTGGGGCTATATTTACCCAGGGGCTTCATTGGGGGTATAATAAAGCGTTCAAAAGGACGTATTTATTCACCCCTCAATCGGTTTGTTCCTTTATTCAACTAAAACCCCTTGTTTATCATAAGTCCTTTATATCGGGGTAATAGTCTGCATTGGCACTGCAAATCATTAACCATACACACAGCACTAAAGTGGCTACTATTACTGCAATGACAAATAATATGCTAAATACTACTTTCATGATCAGTAATCCTTTAATATATTAGCATGCCACAATTCCAAACTTGTATTCTTCCTTTTATATGCAAAAAGCATGCAAAAATCTTGTAAAATCAAACATATGGCGATTATTAAATAAATATCAAGCGGTTATGACAGGTGTCGCTTGTAGACAAAAGTGCCAGAACACATAAAAGTATTTGAAATTATGAGGTAAACTACATATATTCTATGAAAAATATTACATAATACTAACCTTACGGGCTAGGCACGTACGGCTGAAAGGGACGTCCATGTCCGGGGACTAACACAGGGAGAAAGTGGGGGCTTGATTTACAATTATATGCTTAAAACATCAGTTCCCGAAAAGAAGATTTTGAACCAAAATCAAATTTCAGATTGATATTGCAAATAAACTCGATTTTAGTTCTCGTTACGCGTTAATTGCAGATATCGGTAATAGGGCTCATTTAGGATAAGTTGGGGATATCTGGATTGGCGATAACGTTGCGGATATCCTTGACAAAAAGCGGCAGCTTTTTAGATCAGAGTTCATCCGGTGGTTGGGTTTTAAGCGCTTCCCAAAACATTATAGGAGATACGATTTGCATGGATTGTACTATCCCCAGTTCAAGCAACTCTTTGTCACCGGTAACAACTATTTCTGCATTTCCGTTTAAAGCAGTTGAAATGATAACGATATCATCCTTGTCCCTTATGTCGATATTAGCCAGGGTAGTTTTTTCAGGTAAAATGGAATCCTGGGTCAATAGCTCAATAAAATCGGATATTATTTCTTGGGGGGTCCCGATCTTGGCGTTCAGGATATTTTTTAATTCGGCGATTAAAGGGGGGGGAATAACAAGTTGATGGGAGACTAATATTTCAATCAGCTTTTCGGCTTTTGGACGTAGCCTGGCAGCGGAAAGTTTTTTGGCGTCTTTTTGAGCCTGTTTTGTGTAAAAGACTCGCCACATTACCAGTCAAGTTCTATCACCGAGGCATAACCCGTTATTATACATTTCTGTTTATATGTAAATTGTAATCATGTACAGAAAGATTGTAAAAGGTGATGTCTTTAAATTTCAGATCACTTACCAATATCTCAATAACAATTTAATTACATGAGGGGTCGGGGAGTTTTTCTCTTAAATCCTTGAATATAGCGGAATGGGTGATCTTTTTTTAAATCGTATGCTGTCTGAGTGGCTTAGGGATCGTTAGAAAAAACAGGCGCATACTGAAATTGTAGCTTTAAAAGAATTTTAAAATGATGCAGAGAACCTATTGATA
>PKTV01000237.1 GCA_002868985.1 Desulfobacteraceae bacterium
ATGCGGTGAAATTGGAAATCCCGTAGGGTTTCAAATTATTGAAATTCAAAATGTCAGAATACCTAAAAATATTATTAAATTAACCATTTCAAAAATTTGAAACGCTCAGCTTAGGAAATAGTGATATGCAGAGTTTTTCATCAACTTATAAAAATCAGTTACAAGAACTGTTTATAAATAAATCCGATCTGGTTATTGACTTTCCAAAATGGCTCCTTTCCGACCAGTCCATTGAAAACTACCGGTCTATTTCAAAACTGGCCCTGGTTGAAATCGCCGGCCGTGACAGCATCGCCGCCGCAGTGAAAAGCGTACAGGAATACGGCTTCACTGATTTATTGCCCACTTATGTATATACCGGAACCGAATACGGCCCGTGGGACACTGTAAACCAGGCGCTATTACGTCTGAAGAACCGTCTACCCAAGGTTCGGGTCCATCCGTTGATTGTTCTGGGTTCCCCGGATTTTTGGAAAGCCCTCAACGGCGCCTTTATCAGTGAACTGTCGTCTATCTACGGTTTTTATACCCCCTGTATCGGTTGCCACCTGTATTTGCATGCGGTCCGTATTCCTTTGGCGCTTTTTCTCAGCAATATTCCCATTATATCCGGTGAGCGTGAACGTCATGACAGTTCCGTAAAGATAAACCAGATTCCCGAAGTTCTGGATTTATATAAGAGCCTGACCGAAACATTTGGCATTCAACTGCGCTTGCCGCTTCGAAAAATCACCCGCGGTCAGGAGATAGAAACGATTTTGCAAATGGACTGGCAAGAGAATAAAGAGCAACTGCACTGCTCTCTTTCGGGCAACTATCGCTTGGTTGATGGTTCGGTTGAGATGAACAAAACACAGGTTGTGCGCTATCTCAATGAATTTGCCGTACCATGTAGCGAAAAGATCGTCCGGGAATATATATCCGAAAAAATTCCGAATCATGTAAAGATCGCAAAACAAATCATACAAAATTTGAAACCTGTCGGGAGTACTCAATGAAACCAAAAGTTGCGCTGTGCAATTTTTTCGATGATATAGAACAACTCAAAGCATTTGCTCTTGATAATGATTTTTCAGGCGTAGACTGGTCGTTTAATATGGAAGAGTTTCCATCAAGTCCTTTGGAAGAGACCCGGTGGGTCGAGCATCTATCCGCCTTGAAACCCCTTGAGGTGCGTTACCACTGTCCGTTTATAAAAGTCGATCTCGGCCACGAGGATTCTTATAGAGTATTATCCGCCGTTAACCTTTTCCAGCACGTTATACGACTGGTCTCCAAAACCAACGGCAAATTCTTGACCTTGCATGTGGGACTCGGCCATAATACGACCCGCATACTGTCGTGGGAAAGAACCATCACCAATTTACGCAACCTGGTTCAGTACGGCGCTGATCGCAGCGTAAAAGTCTGTCTGGAAAACCTGGCCTGGGGATGGACCAGCAAACCCAATCTTTTTGAAAAATTGATTCGTCGAACCGGCGCTGGGATGACCTTTGACATCGGCCATGCACAGGCCTGCGAATCTGTCAGCAACCAATACTTTTCTCCTGAAGATTTTGTCTCCCCCCATCCGGATCGGGTCCACAATGCACATATCTACCACACCGAAATTTCCGGATTGGGACATGTGCCGCCGGATGGAATCGAAGACATCAAAGAACGCCTCGATATATTGCGCCAAATCGGCTGTCTCTGGTGGGTCATCGAAATAAGAGACGCCGAAAAGTTGCTGTGGACAAAACAGATCGTAGACGACTATATTGAAAAAGCATTTCCGGTAAAAGTTTCCGACGTGTCAGTCAATAACCACCCCTAAAGGGGTCTTCAATAATAAATTGTTCACCGCAGAGTCGCAAAGATCGCAGAGTTTTTGGTTTTTCTATTTTGCTTTTCGCTGACCCCAGAGAAATAGGCTTTGCATTCTACAGGGCAGGGACACCGAAAAGCAAAACGACTCAACCCTTCGGGTAATAAAATACCCGTATTGGCACCTCGCAAGCAAAGAATTGATGGCTTATGTCGTTTCCGCAGCGTAAGCTGCTTAGTGCTTTTTCATTGCCGGCGTCCCTGTCCCGCATCAAGCGGGGTCAACGGCAATGAAAAAAATATTATTCTCTGCGTCCTCTGTGTCTCTAGCGAAGCCCCGCTATGCGGGACAGGCAGGGCGGTGAATATAAACTCATATACCTTCAAAGCAAAGCTGGGACCTTCAGCTTAGCCGAAGGTTTTATCTATTAATGAAGGTGTTGAAATGAAGGTTATCATGGTGCTTTTGGATGGG
>PKTV01000363.1 GCA_002868985.1 Desulfobacteraceae bacterium
AGTGTTTTTGAATCCTTTTGAATTTCAAGGGCTGCTTCTTCAAAAATGTAATCCCGAAGACTTTGGGCGTTTTCGACCCTGCGATCGATGCTGTATCCTGGCTGGTTGAAGGTGCCGAATATCATCTTCTTTAAGTCGATAAACTCATCGAAATCGTGCTTTGGCCGGGCTGTGGGGTCCCATTGAGGGTCTTGCAGATGCTGTCTGGCGGAGACACAGAATATTTTTTGTATGGGTTTTTCCCAGGCGGTTTTGATAAATTCTAAAAATTCCGGAACAATGGTTTGGGTTAGTTCTTTCTTGTCCTGGCGATCGCACTTGTTGATGACCACCACCAGGGCGTCTCCGTTGAACAGGCGTACGTAATGGGCCAGAAAATCCACATGATCCTTTCTTTTTGGATTTTCCGCATCAAACATGCAAATGAGAATATCTGAAATGGCAATGGCGTTTTGGACCAGGTGAATGTGTTTTTCCTGCTGGGTGCTGTCCGTATCCGGTGTGTCGATCAACAGGACATGTTCAAGGGAGGCAGCCGCCGGACTCGATCGCATGTTCACATGTCCGAGGCCGAGCTGTTCCTTCAAATAATCGGCATCTTTTGCTTCATGGCTGAGGACAACGATGCTCTGAGTGGTGGGCCGTCGGTGTCCGGTTTCGGACAGATTGTCCACTTGTGCCAGGGCATTTAGCAGTGTCGATTTTCCGGAGCCGCACGGGCCGATGATGGTCACAATGAGCTTGCGTTCAAAGCGTGCTTCTAAATGATCGATCATGCGGAGCACTTCATCACACTGCTTTCTAAGGCCTGCCCCGGGCTGCCACATGGGCGCCTGGTCAATGGCATTGCAAAGCATTTTAACGTCATGTTTAAAGCCTTCTATTTTCCCCAGAGCCTTGATGGGGCCGGTCTGTACATTTGAAATCATCATGATATCATCGCCTTTTTACAGACTGCAATTTGATCTTGGATCTGTGTGATCAGAACATCAGACGATTGCAGCGCGTCTGTTGCATGTTGAATAATTTGACCGGTGATCTCTTTTTCGAAAAGATCCTGAACAGCTTTGAGCTTGTTGTTGAGCCAGGTCTGGATAATGGGGCCCAGCATCTCTTTGAGCTGATTCTGATCCGCCTTTTTAAGGCCAGTGGTGGCTGGAAGCGCAATCAGGGCATAAAGATCATGGAGCCCGAACAGTCCGGTGAGCTTCACCTTGATTCCCACAGCACCTACAGGATCTCCTGTTGAAAGGATATAGGTTACGGCAACAGTTGCCGGCACCACGTTTAAAAACGCGGCAAACATCTGTCGAATTTTGGTCCAGGTTCCCATTTTACTTCTAAACCCGTCGGCGAGGTTTCTGAGATCCTTTTCGATGTCGTGTGACAGCTCTGCGATGATCTCTTGCTGTGATAGAATCGACTGCTGTATCGATTTCCAATCCATGCGACGCAGGGTTTCCTGGTGCGGAAAAACAACCGGATGGGCTGAAACAATAAATGTTAACGCCCTTTTTTCATCTTCGGCTTCCTTTCGGGGATTTTCATGGTTTTTCAAGCCCCTTTGGGCTCTGAGCTCTTCAACGGCGTCTGCCATGCGCCGGGTCACCGGATCTTTTAAGGCGGCGGCCACCGATATTTCAGAGTTTAGCGTGTGAAAATGCATCCGGTTTACGGCACTCAGCAGGTCTTCTTTGATGGCATCATTAAAATGCCCCCGGCCAACGGTTTTCTCTTTATCAGAAAATGTGCCCTTAATCTTTTTTGCCGTCCCCACCAGCGCTTTAAACGGGAGTTCGATAATATTGCCGGCTTTTCGCATGGCCTTGACAAAGGGAGGATCCGTTGACATCCATATGTCGACAAAACGTTTCATCACCAGGTCCACGGGAAAGTGTTGAAGGGCTTCATGAACGCAGTGACTCTGGGCCGTTTGCAGGGCATCAAGATAAAGATGAAGCTCCTGGTTGGAGGTTTTTGTTTGTCCAAGAAATTCTTGAGCCCGGTCCAAAACATCATTTAAGATGGACGACAGCAATTCGAGTCTGAGCTTTTCGGTATGGATACTTTTCAATGCATCGAAAAACGACGGATCTTCTTTTCCAGCAGGGCGCAAGGTCATGTATTTTTCACCCGAGGCCACTAAATTGTCTTCATCGGTGCGGTAAACGCCCAGAACATATTGATCTGCTGCGCTGCCGTAAAGATTTTTGGCAACGGTCATGGCGTGTTCCTGCACCTCCTGTGTCTCAAAGCTTGGATAAACGCGATAGATTAAAAAGCATTTTCGCATGCCGATGCTGGTGAGCATTTCAGAGATAAAATCCGTATTTTCGCGGTTGTTATAGTTGGAATTGGTGAAAATATAGATCAGGATGTCGGATGATTCCAGGGCCTGCCGGGAGACCTCCCGATTGATGTAGACCCCTTTTGCACCGGTATCGAAATCCGGCGTGTCCATTAATACCAGGTTTTTAGGAATGGCGTTGCTCAACACATACACCGGATGCCCCGGGGTGGTCAGCTCATCTTTGTCTTTGAGGGGACGGGGCAAGGTGCCGAAAGGCTCAAACAGAGCGGAGAGAAAGTCGGGCTTTTCCAAAAGCTCCCCATGGGCCGAAAAAAGCACCCGGCGGTTGAGTCCTGCGCGGCCGCCGACGGGTGAGAGTCCCTCTTTTACGATGGAATTAAACAGCGTCGATTTTCCGGATGACCCGCCGCCGCAGATGGTGGCCATCAAGGGGAAATCCGGAGACAGCTTTGTCAGCAATTTTTTGTCGATGATTTGGGCCCATGGTTCCGCCTCTTTGTGACGGTCGAGCCCAAGCACGTCCATGACGCGGGGAATATCGCCTCTCAGTTTTTTAAGAGCGTCAATCAGATTTTGATCATTCAGGTTTTTCATCATGGCATTGATACGAATAACACATTTTTAGAGACAAAGGAACATTTTACCCCAACGGTTTCAGGGAAGCGTCAAAGTTAACTCTAACTGATTCAGATATAAGAGATTTGCTTTCCCGGATAGGGTGCTAAAATCCCAAATTCCAAGCACCAAATTCCAAATAAATCCCAAATCCCAATATTCAATGACCAAAACCTTTCAATCGCTTATTGGATGTTTTCCCGTCTTTTTATCTGTTTTGAATTTCGGTCATTGAGATTTATTTGAGATTTGTATTTTTGTGCTTGGAATTTTCATAATTTTCATAAGCCAAAAACTTTATTTATTCCAAACCATTACCTGTTTAAATAATTTTATTCACCTTCATCTCTTTCCATCCTCTGCCAGCCCCGTAGCCCCCAAATCAGACACAAAAGCCCCAAGCCGCTCATAACGGCTGAAACAGCCCCGGTCATAAGGATTCCGCCGGCCAGCCAGACCGGGCCTCCCATCAGCGCACCGATAACCCTCCCAACACCGGCGGCTGCCAGAAAACCCGACATCATGGTGGCCCGCAGGCCGGGGAGCAATTCTGTGCAAAGCGACAATGCCGAAACAATTGTAAATTCATACGTCAAAAAAATAAAAAACAATCCACCCAGGGACCAGGATAACGTTTGGCCCAGCAAGGGCAGAACAATGTAGCTTATGATGCACAGAACCATTCCTGAAGCCACCGATCGTTTTAATCCCAGGCGGTCGGAAATGGCTGCAGTCAGGCCTTCCCCGGAAAGCTCGGCTATTCCGATGACACTGGTGCCGAGTCCCAGGGCAACAATGCTCAAACTGAACGATTTTTCCAGCCATGCCCCGTAGACCACAAAGAGATTGTCGTTGGCAGCACTGGCAAAAAACCCAAATCCCAAAGCCCCCAGTGCAGCCCGCTCCTGACACAACCTGGTCCAGGCACTCCAAAGACCGGAAGCGCTTTGATGCCGTATGGTCTTTTTTTCATCCTTTGGCAGCAAAATTTTCAGTGCCACCATACCGATCAACCCGACGCCGCCCATGGCAAAAAAGGGTGCCCGCCACCCCATATATTCGATAAGCAATCCAATTAAAGGAATACCTACCAATGTACTTCCTGCCCAGCTGAACTCGATCAAGCCGATAAACAATCCCCGCCGGTGAAAAGGGACCCGCTGACTGATATACGCTTGTATGGCCGGGTCAAAAACACTTTTTCCCAGTCCGGCCAAAAAGAGTGAGGCCAAAACAACACCGTAAAAGGGTAAAAACCCTCCGGCGAACATGCCCAGAACAAGCATCCCCAGCCCGGAAAGCATCATCAAACGGTATCCCAATCGATCTGCAAAAGGTCCGAAGAACATGCCCAGTATCGCCGTGGACTGGTTGACGGCTATAATAGACGTAACGGCGGTTAAGGGCACGCCCATTCCACGACTCAGCGCAGGTGCAAACGGGTAGGCAAACCGCCGTGCCGTATTGAGCGCCAGGCGGCATAGCGTGGCCACACACACTTTCCAGACCAATCCTGAACCCTGGGTCACTGGGGTGGTTTTTTGAGGCATAGACGTATCTTTTAATTAGATTCTTTAACCCAAAAAAAATGATGAGTTAACCTTGTATCCCCCTAAAATGCAAGCAAAATTTTCTGGTCTGCTACACGACAGTTACATGACTGAAAATTAGGGGTGCGAAGCATGACATTATTACTTAAACAATAAAAACAGCTTTACTTTTAAAAAAGAAAGGCATATTGATATGCGCTCGTTTCGAGTTTGATCGTTACCGACCATTGGGGGTAATCTATGGAAATTAAAGTGGAATGTTATGCCGGATACCGGGGAGAAGAGACACCTCGTAGAATCTGGATAGGCAATCGAAAAATCGAGGTTAAAGAAATTCAAGATCGCTGGCTGGCGCCGACCCACCGATATTTTAAGATCCATGGAGATGATAACGCCATTTATATTCTTCGTCACAGCTCTGAAACATGGGAATGGGACATGACCTTTTACAAGCAAGCGGAAAATCATTTTGACGTGACATAAATACTTCCTCTATACCGCTATCTCTCTAACAACATCATCGAATATAGACAGACACTTATCAATCTCTGAGGTATTCACCGTTAAAGAAGGGCAAAAGCGAATACTATTTTCACCACACCCTAAAAGAAGCAATCCTTTATTAAACGCTTGCTTAATAATGTCGTTTCGCCACGTTCTGGCCGGTTCTTTGGTCTCACGATCTTTGACAAACTCCACGGCCACCATCAAGCCTTTTCCCCGGACATCCCCCATGCATTCATGTGATTGTTGAAGTTTTACAAGTCCGTCCATAAGACGCTTTCCCTGAACCGCTGCATTTTCCATGAGTCCTTCTTCTAAGAGCTCAATGGTGGTAAGGGCTGCCATGCATGATACGGGATTTCCGCCGAATGTTGAGGCATGGGAACCGGCCTCCCAGTCCATGATTTCCGCCCGTGCCGTGAGGGCCCCCAAGGGCATGCCGGAAGCGATGCCTTTGGCAAGGGCGATGATGTCCGGATCCACGCCGAAATGTTCCATGGCAAACATTTTTCCGGTTCGGCCCATTCCGGACTGAACCTCATCGACCACATAAAGAATGCCGTATTTTTTGGCGATCCTATTCATTTCTCTATGAAATTCAGGCGGCGGCACAATATATCCCCCCTCACCCTGTATGGGTTCCACAAAAATGGTCGCCACCTCTTCCGGAGGGATGGTGGTTCTAAAAAGGGTATCTTCGACCCACTTGACGCATCCCAGTTCGCATTCGGGATAACTAAGATTATACGGGCAGCGATAGCAATACGCATAGGGGATGTGCGTGATTCCAGGTACCAGTGGATTGTAATGTTTTTTCTGAATGGTCTTGCTCGCCGTCAGTGAAAGCGCCCCCATGGTTCGTCCATGAAACGCCCCGTAAAATGCCAGGTTTAATTCACGTTTTGTGTGCCATCGCGCCAGTTTAAAGGCCGCCTCCACCGCTTCTGCGCCTGAATTTCCGAAATAGACTTTCTTGCTCCCTTTCCCGGGCGCCATTTGGGCAAGTTTTTTGGCCAGTACAATCTGGGGTCTGTAATAAAAATCCGTTCCCGACATATGCAACAGAAGGTCGGCCTGTTTTTTGATGGCTTTAATCACTCTGGGATGACAGTGTCCTGTGGCACAAACGGCAATACCTGCCGTAAAATCCAGAAATATATTGCCGTCCACATCGTGTACCCAAAGCCCTTTGGCTTTTTCGACCACCAGCGGATAATAGCGGGTATAGGAGGGAGAGACGTATTTTCGATCCTGATTAATGAGCTTGCGGGCTTTTGGACCTGGCAGCGGGGGGTGAATCAGGGGCCATTTTTTCATGATTCCTCCACAAAGAGATGAGCATCAATTTTTATGCGAAATTCAGGTTAGACGATTTTATTCGGGCAGACATACCGAAAGTACCGGGCAGGGGGTTTGTCGAACGACGCGATCCGTCGTCGAGCCAATAAATAACCTTTCCACGAGCACTTGCCCTCGAACACCCAGAACAATCAAGTCCATTTTATTTGTCTTGGCATATCGGATCAGTTCTTCATGAGACGGGCCGTCCAAAAGAACGGTTTGTGGTGTACACCAGTTAAAGGCTTCTGTGGGGACCATTTTTTTGAGTTTGTCTTTTATCTGGGTCTGTAAATCCACTTGAAGATCTTTCCCGTACTCAACAGATATTTTAAACATGTCCATATATACGGGCGGCTCCATAACATGAACCAGATGCAGCTCTGATTGAAACTCCTGGGCAAGACTGAGCCCGTGTTGAAATGCCAGGGCGGAATCTTTTGAAAAATCGCAACCCACCAGAATTTTTTTAAATCTTAACCCCTGTTCCGACAAAATGTTCAGATCATGTTCCGGGCCACGAACGATCAGCAACGGGCAATGAAGCGTGCGCATGAGGCGTTCGGTGACCGAACCGAGAATCAGTCGCTTGAGTCCGGAGCGCCCGTGGGTGGCAGAAATGGCCAGGTCCGCACCCTTTTCTTTGGCCAGACGAGAAATTTCATCGCCGGCATGACCGATGGTGACCAAGGACTCCCATTGAATCTCTTTATCACCCACCAAGAGTTTAAGTTGATGGTTGGCATTAGCGATGGCCTGGCTCTGCTGATCCACAAAAAATATGGGTCCATCTCCATATGTTATGCTGGTGGGAAAATCAACCACATGGCACACATAAAGTTTGGCGCTAAACTCCCGGGCCAGGGCAATTCCCCAGGAAACCGAATGGTTGGAAAAGTCTGAAATGTCGGTGGTACAAAAAATCGTTTTTATTTCAACTCTCATAACCTTCTCCTTCCGTTTTTCAAACCGGGCAATCACGCCCGAGGCGGACAAGTCATGCCAAAGGTAGATAAATCATGCCGGAGGTAGACAAACCGAAACATATTTTATCCGAAAATCAGCATCCGGACGAATTTAAAAGATAAGTCAGAACAACACAGACATAGAGAATCAAAAGCTGGAATCGTTTGAGCACAGCATACCGCATGTCGAGAAATGATATAAAAATAACATATGATAAAACTGGGTTCATGTCAAAGGGAACTCGTTTCTCTTTTCAACCTTTTTTCTTTTATTGACACCCCGATGTTACAAAATTATCATAGTAAACAGGCGGCAAGAAAGGAGGGATCATGAAAACAAAAACACGTTCTACAGAGCAAATCGTAGAAGAACAAGTAAGACGATGGCAGATTATCCAAAAAGAAGAAAAAAGAGAAAAAGAACGTATTTCTGTCATCACCATTTCCAGAGAACCTGGAAGTGGAGGGAACATACTGGCCAAACGACTCTCCGAGCAACTTGAATTCGATCTGTTTTACCAGGAGTTTATCCACAATATGGCTGAAAGTGCCCGGGTCAGTGTTCGCCTCCTTGAAACGCTAGATGAAAAAGGCGTTTCAGTACTCGAAGAGTGGATATCATCTCTTGTGGATAAGCGTCACCTCTGGCCGGACCGGTATCTCCAGCATCTTATGAAAATCATTGGTACTATCGGGAAACATGGTCGGGCGGTGATCGTGGGAAGAGGCGCCAATTTTGTTTTGCCTCTTGATAAAAGACTCGGTATCCGCGTCATTGCCCCTTTGGAAACGCGACTAAAAAACGTATCTCAAGACTATGATGTGGCCGCGGAAGACGCCAAACCCAGGGTGTTAAAAACAGAATCGGACCGAAAGGCATTTGTTAAAAAATACTTCAATGATGACATCACAAACCCTCTCAATTACGATCTTATTATCAATACCGGAATTTTGAGCATCGATGACGCCGCCAATGCCGTCAAAGGGGCTCTGAGCGAGTTAAGCAGGGCGTAATTTGAACCTAAACCGAGCATTTCAAATCGTGACAAGGATATAAAAAAGTTATAATTATAAATAAATAAGGGGTCGGGGAGTTTTTATTGCAACCGGTTATATATCATCGGAATGGACAATCTTTTTCTGACGTAAGCATTTCACTCGACCCCTTGACTTCTTGAATCCTTATGATCTTACCCTTACTATTGAGTTATTAGTCGATCCAGAATCAGCCCATGAAAACTTTCTTTTCCAGGAGAGGAGAAAAACCAACCCAGGTGGGTAAGGCAGATGAGACAAACAGCCACCCGCCAGCCATATCCTGCAAACCAGCTGAATTCATCTGATGGAGGACCCACATGGCCGCATCCTTTAACGGCGGTGAAACATCCGATTTCAAAAACGATGCCATGTGGATTGGCAAACGTATGCTGGTGGGACCCCTGGACGCTGATGCGGTCATCAGAGCTCGCGAGGATGTTTCGGCATTGACGGCAGCGGATATATTCCTCTTGCTCCAGTATTTCCTTTTCGGTTTCGTCTTCAACCACACTTACAGGCATCTCATCGTCTTGATTTTCAGGTGGAACACGAAACAGATAAGAGAAAGCCGGATAAGATGGAATCATTTTTAACCTTCTTTGGATTTAGTTCACTTTGTCATTTGCCGGTATGTCTGGTTCAGACTACAATGTTTTCGGATGGATTTCAATATGGTGTTGCCTATTCACTCAATTTCATCCGCCTCGTTGGGCATTATGCCCACACTCCAGGAAACGTTTCTATAATACCCTTGAAAACACATCGATTCTATATTAATATAAACTTACCTTCAACCACGATCTACAGGATTGTGCGGTTTAAAGCAGCCAGGTTGATTTAGACAGGGTTTAATAAAGGAACACTTTCAGAGATGAACACACCGACAATCGTTTTAACGCTATTGATATTCTGGCTGGTAATGGGTTTGGGTTTTCTTTCTAAGTATGTAACCGTTCGGAATAAAGGGAAGACCCGGTATGAAGCTTGGACCTCTTATGAAGGATTGTTGTTTATCTCAAGTATCGCTATACCACTTTTCGTGTTGCTGTATAGATCTTTAACGGGTTAAGACTCATCATTAACCTCTTGTTCATCATCGTCGGGCAATTCCAGAATTTTTGCTGTTGATTCCAGCGGCAGTTCCTCCACCCCCCTCAGCCTGCGCTCCATGGCACGGGTTCTTATACCGGTTTGATCAATGGTATTGGAAGCAGTATTTAGCTGTTTCTTGACTTTGCTTAAAACATCTCCGAATTTCCCAAATTCTGTCTTGACTGCTGCAAGGATTTTCCAGACTTCACTGGACCGCTTTTCTATGGCCAATGTGCGGAAACCGATGCGTAAACTGCTCAAAATTGCCGACAGCGATGTGGGCCCGGCGATCACAATCCGATAATCCTGCTGAATTTTTTCTACCTGACCCGGCTGCCGAAGGACTTCTGCATAAAGCCCTTCTGTCGGCAAAAACATGATGGCAAAGTCGGTGGTTTTCGGTGGTTCGATATATTTATCACGAATCTCTTTTGCAGAACTGTGAACGGCGCGGATGAGCGAGGCTGTAGCCCGTTGTACGGCATCGACGTCGGCAGCATCGGCAGCCTCCACAAGCCGCAGATAATCTTCTTGGGGAAACTTTGAGTCAATGGGCATCCAAACACAGGATTCAAAGGAATCGTCTTTTCCGGGCAACCGGACGGCATATTCAACACTCTCTTGTGATCCGGTTTTAATATTTACATTTTTACCATATTGATCCGGGGTCAATATTTGTTCTAAAAGTGAACCGAGTTGGACTTCTCCCCAGGTGCCCCGTGCTTTAACGTTTGTGAGAACTCTCTTTAAATCGCCCACTCCTGTAGCAAGATTCTGCATTTCACCCAAGCCATGCTGAACTGCCTCGAGGCGTTCACTGACAAGCTTGAAGGATTCTCCAAGTCGTTTTTCAAGGGTGGTTTGAAGTTTTTCATCCACCGTTTCACGCATTTGATCGAGCTTCTTTTCATTGCTTTCCTGTAAATATTTTAGCTGTGTGTCAATGGTGGTTCGAAGTTTTTCGATGCCTTTCGTATTCGATTCGGTCAGTTCCTGAATACGTTTGGCAATGGATTCAAGTTGATCGTTTTGTGATTTACCCATTTCACCGATGGTTTTCACCATGGTGTCCACGATATTCTTTTGACTTGCAGATACTTCTTCTCTCAGATCCCTTGCGCCTTTTGCGGACTCTTCGCGACCGAAACGCAGTTCATCGCGGACCGCCTGTTCAATTTTGGAACCCCCATTTGATCTCATCCGTATCAGTGCGAAAATCAACAGCAGCGCACTGATGGCCAGTAAAACGAACTGCGTCCAAATGAACATATCCGTTACGATAGAAAATCCCCCATTTTAATAAAGCGAGCTTAGCGCTTTGCAAAAAATTAAATTAGCGAGTGGTGGGTTTTGAAACAGCCTTTTATAAAAGTAGTACAAAACATTACAAAGAAAATCAACCTTGGAACACGTTCGGCTGAAAAATACCGTTAATTTTTCGATGAAGTACCGGAAGAGCGCTGAGAGGCAATTTCCCGACAGGGATGGAACAAAAGGGGCAGTTGAGGCGGACTGATCGGGCCGGTCAATATGAAAGCGGTGAAAAACGTTAATGGATTTGACTAAGTACTGACCGACAAAAAACAGAAATCTCCTAAAACCATTTGGCTGGTTGAGAAATAATCTGTTGAAACTTCCTGTCTACTCAAATAAAAAATAAGGTTCTTTATCCTTCTTTTTGTTTAACATGTCACGTACTTTTCGCAATGTATCCGAATCGGCCTGATGAATTAATTTAGCAAGTTTACTGCGTTCATCTGACATGTCTTCGGTTATATCTTCTTTACCTTCCCACTCTACCCCCAAAATTTTACACGTCGATTTAATCAGATTGGTTGTGGAGATCGGTTTATCCAATATTACTCTTGGGCGCACGTTCGCTGTCAAGGCCATAAATTCCTTAATTTGGTCGCTTCCCATGTCATCACGGGCATGAGCGGTGATGATAATGATGGGCAATTTGGCCCACTTTTTTTGTTTTCTCAGCTCTCGAATAACCTTGATCCCGGGCATTCTCGGCATGACCATATCGAGGGTCATTAAATCAGGAGAAAACACGTCAACCTTTTCGAGGGCATCTATGCCGTCAACAGCTGTTTCGACGATAAAACCGGCATCTTCTAAACAGGCTGCTAGAAAATTACGAACATCCGGTTCATCATCCACGACCAGAATTCTTTTTTCAGATGCTTTTGTCATTTTCATCTCCTTTATGTGAAGAAATTAGCATTATTTGGACGATATCATTAAAAAGAATGTTAATGAAGAGAGGGGGTGTTCGTGGATCTTTATTAAACGACCTCCCTCAAGAAAAGACATTACGGTTTTATTTTAATCGGATAATATTTCCGCAATTAATTTCAATATCCTCCTTTTCGATATAATTTTTGATATCGTTTTGTTTTGCTCTTCTGTTTGATGTTCTTCATGAGAAATTCGGGTCAGGCTTCTTTTTCAACTAGTTTGGGCAAACGCCTTCGTGGAAGTCTGATGCTGAAAGTTGTTCCTTTCCCGGGCTTGGATTTCAAATCTATTGTTCCACCATGCTCGTGAACAATTTTCTTGGTCATTAACAGTCCTATGCCGGAACCACCCAAACCCTTTGTGGTAAAAAAGGTTGTAAAAACCTTACGCTTTATCTCATAGTCCATACCGCATCCGTTGTCAGCCACTTCATATATAATCGTATTGTACTCTTCAAACGTCCGAACCGTTACATAACACGAATTTTCGTCACTCATCTGACAGGCATCTATGGCATTACCCACAAGGTTTGTCAGGCATTCGTGCATGCTTTCAAAATCAATGTGAGCTGGATCGATATCCCCTATTTTTTCGTATTTTAGCGTTATACCCAGTTTATCGGCTTTGACGACGTATAAATCGACCACCTCTTTTGCAATTTCAGCAGGATCACAAATTTTAACTTGAATTTCACGGCCTTTGGAAAAGCTTAAAAATGCTTTTACAAATGTTGAAATCCGTTCGATATTCCGTGCCAACATTTCCATGCCTTTTTGAATGCGGTCGATGTTTCCTTTAGCCAAACCGGTTTTCAGCATATACATACCGCCTTCAAGGGCGGTATTCAGATTCTTAATGCCATGAGCCAGTCCGGCAACCGTTTGCCCCACAGCGGAAAGGCGTTCGGCTTCTAGCTTTTCTCTTTCAAGCTGTTTGATTTCCCTTAGATCCTGAACTGAAAAGGCCATGCCGATTGATTTGTCGTCAACCATCAGCTTGTTGCCCACCAGACGTACCGGAAAAGTCTTACCGTCAATGGTTTTAACCTCCGCTTCCGGCAAATAAACATGTTCGCGCTGCTCGAAAACCTTGGCCAAAAAATCGTTAGGGAGCATAGCGGTAAAATCTTCTCTCGAAACCACTTGGTTATCCTTGATTTTAAAAAATTTTCGGGCTGCGGGGTTGAAAATAGTCACTTTTCCCTTTTCATTCACCGCAAAGATACCGTCCATAGACGTTGAAATGATGGTATTCAGATACGTATGCGCAAATTTCAATCCATCCTGCAGTTTCATCGTTTCCGTAACGTCAACCGCCATCTCCAATACGACATCAAAACTGCCGTCTTTGCGTTTCAGCGGTACGGTGATCACATGTAAATGGAGGGGTTGTTCTCCTTTGGATTTCCAAGCATGATACCCGGTGTGTATTTGGCCGTCTTCAAACGTTTGTCTGGCCGTACATTCGCTGCATTTATGTTTCAATCCTTTGAGTGTTTCGAAGCAGAGTTTGCCCTCGGGATTTCCGATGGAATCTCTGAGCCGTTTGTTTGCCTTTACGATCCGGAAGTTTTTGTCAATTAAAAGAATATTGCACGGAACCTGGTCAAAGAGAATCTGATGTTCATCTCGAATCTGAGTTGCTTCTGTAATGTTGGTGAAAATATGGACGATATAGGGGAAATTACCATCTTCGTCAACGATAGGGGAAGCGTGCTGCAAGTAATTTATATGCCGGCCGTTTTTGTCATACCCCACTTCTTCGTTTACACGGGGCGTGCCGTCTGTAAAGGTTGATGAACTTTCACAGTGAGCGCACATTTCATTTTGGCTTTTATAGGCGTTGTAACATTTACGATTTTTCCAATCGCCGAACAATTGTTCAAAAGTGTTGTTGGCATAAACCAGATTATACTTCGGATCGATTATGGCGATTCCCAAAGGGATGGTTTCAATTAATTGTAAATTCACCCATCTTTCAAGATCGGATGTTGGTCCATTTTCTGTTGTTGTTTTTGTCATCTGACTCGCCAATAAATATGTTTTTTATCTTCAACGGACGGTTGTCCAAATGAAAATCTTTTTGAGCACTTATGGAAACGTTTTTTATTTATAAATCTTGGCAAAGTGGCAAAGAGAAGGATGTTTGATTCCGTCTGTTTGGGCAAAAGAACGTATTCTCGAATTGCCCCAAACGAGCCCTATATGTATCAAAAACGCTTCAGAAACAGTCCTTCATTTAAATTTTTGCCGATCGATAACAACGAAATCTGTGTTCATATTCATTTATAACAAAACAATTTTAAAACACAAGAAAAACTTTTAACCAATTGATATTTATTCAT
>PKTV01000364.1 GCA_002868985.1 Desulfobacteraceae bacterium
GAAGGCGCACAGGGAAAAGTTTTTTCGATGATTGATGTGCTAAAAGGGGTTTAAGTAGTGCCTATCTTAGATCCCGCCACGCGGGGGAGGAACAGACTTTGGTTCTCTCCAGAGGCCTCGTTTTTTGGAAATAGGAATTAGAAGATGAGAAGGTCTCGGAAAACAGGAAGGTAAGAAGGTTAGAAAATCAGAAGGTCGGAGGCTCTAAGACATGCCAACCTTCTTACCTTCTTACCTTCTTACCTTCTTGATCTTTACTTTCTTATTTTTCAAAATATCTGTGTTTATCCGCGGGTTCCCTGCTCCACTATCTCATATGCTTTTTCGAGGGCTGCATCCAGTTTCTCCGGTTTGCTTCCGCCGGCTTGGGCCATATCCGGTCTGCCGCCACCGCCACCGCCGACAACGGCCGCGACCTGCTTGACAATCTCCCCGGCATGAAACCGGTCGGTCAGGTCTTTGGACACAATGACGATCAGCATGGCTTTATTGCCGGCGGCACTTCCCAGGACCACGATGCCCGACTGCATCTTGTCCTTGAGCCTGTCGGCCAGATCCCTCAAAGCCGCCGGCTGGTCCACCGTAACCTTTTTGGCCAGCACCTTGACATTGTTTACGGTTTTGACGTCCGCCTCGATGTCATCGACCGCTTCGGAGGCAATCTTTACTTTCAAACGATCGATTTCCTTTTCAAGGGATTTCTGATGAACCAGCATTTTTTCGACCCTTTGGGGTACAATGTCGGGTCGCTCTTTGAGCAGGCGGGCGGTTTCGTCCAGCAGTTTGTCGGTTTTTTGGATATACGCCAAGGCCGCTCCGCCGGTCAGGGCCTCGATTCTCCGTATGCCGGAAGCCACGCTAGATTCCTCGATAATTTTGAAAAGACCGATGTTCCCGGTGGCCCCTGTATGGGTCCCGCCGCAAAGCTCCTTGCTGAAGTCTTCTAAAGAAACCATCCGTACCCGATCGCCGTATTTTTCTTCAAAAAGGGCGGTGGCATTTGACTTGAAGGCTTCCTCGGCATCCATCTCCACGGTCTCAACCGGTACGTTGGCGCGTATCCGCTGGTTGACGATGGTTTCAATCTCTGACAGCTCTTTAGCAGTGGTCTGGGAAAAGTGGGTGAAATCGAAGCGGAATCTGTCCGACGCTACCAAAGAGCCGGACTGCTTGACATGATCACCCAGAACTTTTCGAAGGGCAAAATGAAGCAGATGTGTGGCTGTATGATTGCACTCGGTTGCGCTGCGCGAAGTCTTGTCGACCGTGAGGGTCACATTCTGCCCTTTTTTTATGCTTCCTGAAACCATGTCTCCTTTGTGGATGGTGATTCCGGTCGGATCTTTGATCGTGTCAATAACTTTGATCTCAAATTCCGGACCCGTAATTTTGCCGCTGTCTCCAACCTGACCGCCGGCCTCACCGTAAAAGGGTGTTGATTCAGTGACGACTTCAACGCTCTGGCCGCTTACCGCTTTTTCAACTCCCCGGCCGTCCTGAACCAGAAGAAGAACTTTGGATTCACACGTTGTCGTATCATATCCGACAAACTCCGGCATGACGCCTTCTGCCGAAAAATTCTTGTATGCCTCGCTGATTTCGGTAAACGCCATCACCGTTCTGGACTTGGCCCGCTGCGCCGCCATGGACTGATCATAGCCGTCCATATCCAAATCCAGGTTTTCATCCCTGACCACGTCCTGGACAATATCGACCGGGAATCCATAGGTGTCGTAGAGTTTGAATATCAAGTCGCCCGGCACCCGCGTTTGGCCTTTGGCTTTTAGATTAGCCAGGCCGTCATTCAAGATTTTAAGACCGTGATCCAGAGTTTCTGAAAATCGAACTTCTTCGTTTTGAATAACGTTGGTGATAAACGCTTTGGCATCAATAAGATCCGGATAGGCAGGTTTCATGATGTCAAATACGACTTCTGCGGTTTTATGTAAAAACGGATCGGTTAGACCGATATTGCGGCCGTAACGGATGGCCCGGCGCATAATCCGGCGCAGTACATAGCCCCTGCCCTCATTGGAAGGCAGAATGCCGTCGCCGATCAGAAATGAAGCAGCCCGGCTGTGATCGGCAATAACCTTCATCGCCACATCGGATTCCCACGCTTGGCCCAATTTTGTTTCGGCAAGTTCTTCGACCTTCTGCATGATGGGCCGGATCAGGTCGATGTCATAATTTGTGGGCACATCCTGAATCAGGGCAACCAGGCGTTCCAACCCCATCCCGGTGTCAATGCTCGGTTTGGGTAGCGGGTCCATCTTGCCGGAGGCTTCGCGGTTGAACTGCATAAACACCAGATTCCAGATCTCTAAAAAACGGTCGCATTCGCAGCCGACCGCACAATCTGGCCGGTCGCAACCGTACGCCTCTCCACGGTCCATGTGAATTTCGCTACAGGGTCCGCAGGGGCCGGTATCGCCCATGGCCCAGAAGTTGTCCTCTTCACCAAAGCGCAAGATCTTTTCTTCCGGTACCCCAATATTTTTGTGCCAGAGCTCATGGGCCTCGTCATCGTCAAGATAAATGGATACCCACAGTTTTTCTTCAGGCAGTCCATAGCCGTTTGTCAGCAGATCCCAACCAAAATCGATGGCCTTTTCCTTAAAATAATCTCCAAAAGAAAAATTGCCCAGCATCTCGAAAAACGTATGGTGTCTTGCGGTATAACCAACGTTTTCCAAATCGTTATGCTTTCCTCCTGCTCGGACGCATTTCTGAGACGTAGCTGCCCTGACATAGCCCCTTTTTTCTTCACCCAAAAAGCAGCGCTTGAACTGAACCATACCCGCATTGACAAATAAAAGGGTAGGATCGTCAGAAGGAATAAGGGATGAGCTCCTTACGATCTGGTGCGTATGTTTTTCAAAATAATCAAGAAATTTTTTTCGTATTTCGTTGCCTGTCATGCTTCACTCCATTTTAGAATTGTAATAAAGAATCCCGGTGCCGAGGACCGGGCATTGGTTTGGCCCTGAAAGGGACTGTTTGTCACCGAACCGACTCAGTGTGAAGTGACTGAAGTGAGCTAAAGTGCCTATTTATCCCGTATTAAACGGGGAAGTTAAGGCGTCGCTTTGCTCCACTGGTTTTTTATATAATTGGCAGAATTCCTTAACTTTAGCTCACTTCAAACTTTAGTGCACTTTAAACTTTTATCCTGATTCGTATGGTAGAGTCAATTAACTATAGCCACGCCCACAGAACGCGATTTTCGAGGTCTAAATAAACATTTTGATTCACGAATCACTTTCAGTGCCTTCGGGTTTCTTTTTCGAAAGGCCCAATGCTTCTTTGACTTTGTTAAATACTGAATTGTAGATATCCGGATTATCTTTAAGAAAATTTTGTGAGTTCCGACGGCCCTGACCAACCCTTTCTCCATCATACGAATACCATGAACCGCTTTTTTCGATGATACCGGCCATAACACCGGTATCGATTAGATCTGCGGTCCGTGATATTCATTCTCCATACAGGATGTCAAATTCAGCCTCAGTGAAAGGTGGCGCCATTTTATTCTTTACAACACGCACTCGGGTTCGGTTACCCACCATCTCCTGTCCATCCTTTATGGCGCCGATGCGACGGATGTCGAGTCTGACTGAAGAATAAAATTTAAGGGCATTACCGCCGGTTGTCGTCTCAGGATTTCCGAATACAACTCCGATTTTCATACGAATCTGGTTAATAAAAATCACCGCGGTCATCGTCTTGCTAATGGTGCCGGTTAATTTCCTCAATGCCTGAGACATGAGTCTGGCCTGAAGTCCCATGTGGGAGTCCCCCATTTCGCCTTCTATCTCAGCCCTGGGTACAAGTGCGGCTACAGAGTCAATTACAATGATATCCAATGCACCGCTCCGAACAAGCATATCCGCAATTTCGAGTGCCTGTTCCCCTGTATCCGGTTGAGCCACCAGCAGATCGTCGCAATTGACCCCGAGCTTTCTGGCATAGGAAGTATCTAAGGCGTGCTCAGCGTCAATAAAAGCGACAACACCACCTTGCTTCTGGGCTTCTGCAACCGCATGAAGCGCAAGTGTGGTTTTGCCGGAAGATTCAGGACCATAAATTTCAATCACCCTGCCTCTGGGAAGTCCACCGATACCCAGTGCTTTATTAAGCGCGAGGGACCCGGTTGATATGACCGGCACATCAATAATAGTGCCACTACCCAGCTTCATAATAGAACCTTTGCCGAACTGCCGTTCTATCTGAACCATGGCGGTTTTTACTGCTTTTTCTTTGTCCGGTGAAATACTCATTGTTCCCTCCGATCGATCAACGATTCTGTTTTATTTACCACTTGAGTTTCGCATCCTATATTTGTAAGTAAAGTCAATTCAACGTCGTAGGCTGGGAAATTTTTTAACGTAAAATCATGGTGCAGAACTTGAGGTATTAACCCAAAGATGCACTCGAAAGTTTTGTATAAACAGCACCTGACGGCTTTAATTCGCTTTTGTACAAAATAATTTGGCCGGCAGTAAAGGTTTCAGATTCAAAGCCTCTAAATGCCATCAGTGCATCACCGAATTTTTTCACATCGATTTTAGTCTTTATACGCCCCATGGTGAGGTGGCCCTTGAAAGGTCTTTTCTCCCCGGGAAAACCAAGTACCTTTAAATTTTCATCCAGTGTTTTTTGCAGTTTCACCAAAGATTCAAGTTGACCTGTGAGACCAACCCATAAGACACGGGGACGTTTTATACCCGGAAAAGCACCAATACCTTTTGCCTTAAGAGATACCGGTGTATATCCCTCCACGGTTTTAGATATGGCCTCAGCAATTTCACCGATTTTGACCGCTTCGACGTCTCCTAAAAATTTTAAGGTCAGATGAATGTTTTCGGACCGTACCCATTTAATTTTAAGACCATAAACTTTGATGCCTTCTTGAAGTTCATGGATTTTGGAAATAACATTCCCCGGAATCTCAATGGCTATAAACGTTCGAATGGTTTTCGACATAAAAAAACCAGGTAGTCGGTGATGGGTTATTGGTTATAGGTGTTGGATCATGGGGCACCCTATTCTGTCAACCCATTACCTATTACCTATAACCTATTTCCTGTCATCGTATTGGCAACGTAAACTGCGGTTCTCCGATTAAAAATTTACCCTTTAAAATCCACCTTTTTAGTATTTCGGCAATTTCACGTGCTCTTACGATGCTGGACAGCGGCGCCGTGGGTATTTCTTCCCCTCTAAATTTGATATGGCCGCTCTTAAGTTCGGCATAGCTGACCTGGCCGTAGCTTTTTGAAATGCCGTTTGCGTAATCGTGCCCATAGTCGGCAATCTGGGTAAAAAGTTCCTCGTCCGATACCGCGGTGTATTGTACGATCTCTTCGTTAAGTATGGGAATGGGAATTCCCAGCCCCAAAGCAAGTGAACATCCATAACCCTGGATACTCACACCCATGAGCCACTTTGGTTTCATTTTTTTGAGATCTCCCATAACCCACAGCGTACCGGCAGGTGTATTGGGGAAACCCTTTTTTGTTCTCTCAACCTTTGGGTTGTGTTGCGTGCCGGACCAGGTAACATATCCTTCTGCTCCACCAAGAAAAATTCTAGTACCCAGGCCGATGGTCTTATAATATGGATCATTTAAAAGCGGGCTGAGTTGTCCGGCCGAGCAATAATTTGCATTGGCGGCTTTGGGTTTCAATGCACCCATGTATGTGTAGACTGTTTTATTTGTAAGATTCACGGCACAGTTATAGTTTTGATATCCGTTTCGAGGATTACAGAGTACGGCATTGGGAAGTTTTCGCAATGAAATTTCCTTTTCAACAATCCTTCCCGGATAACAATCTGTCCCGTAGGCATCGGCCTTTAAATAGACCTTCTTTCCTGCCACCAGATCTTGAATTACATGTCCTCCGCCATAGTTAAATTCACCTGGATAGACCTTGTTCAGCGGATCATCATCACAAGGTTCAGTGGCGCCAATATAGCAATCTACCGCAGCAATACCGGCATATGCCGGAACATTGTTCAACCAAACCCTTGATGCTTTTATCCTCGGAACAGAGTGTCCGAAGTTTAAAAATGCACCCGATGAACACATTGGCGCAAATGTGCCGGTCGTAACAACGTCCACACGCCTTGCCGCCTCAACCGGTCCTTCTTCTTTGACAATATCTATGATCTCCTCAGCGGTTACAACGACAACCTCCCCGGCCCTAATTTTTTCATTAATATCCTGGTATGACTTATTGATTTTATGTTTTTTCATTGGCTTCTCTTTGTTGCTATCCATTAAAAAATAAAGCTGAAAAATGCCTAATGCGCATAAACCGGAATTAAAAACTGTCTGCCACAAAGGCACGAAGACACAAAGGATATATTTTGTTTTTTTCTTAGTGTCTCAGTGCCTTGGTGGCAAAAATGAATTATTTTACCACATAAAACATAATTCTACTGATGATCGCCTAAAAACTGGCTTACTAATGTAAAGATTTTATGGTTTCAATCTTTGTTGAAATATTGTTTTTTATCCAGGTCGCATCCCACCATTCAACAGGATTCACAAAGGTATTATGAACGATTATTCCAAAATGAAGGTGATCCCCGCCTGCAAGTCCCGTACTTCCAGTACGGCCGATAGCCTCACCTTTAGATATCACCTGTCCCTGTTTGACATCAAAAGCACTTAAATGTGAATACGTACTGAACAATCCAAAGCCATGATCTAGGACCACTGTTTTTCCGTAAATGCCTAAATTTCCGGTAAAGACAACCTTCCCGTTGTTTGAGGCCGGAACCGGTGAATGTGCAACCGAAGCCAGATCAAGCCCCAGGTGGACCTGTTGATCGATGATATGATCTTTATATTTATATTTACGATGATCGGCGAAATTGGCTTTTCTTGCTGAATTGGGAAGCCTTGAAAATGCACCATTCCAATATAACTTTTTGTCTGTTTCACTAACCATTTCAAACAATTGCCTTCCGTTGGAATTCCGAAGGTCACGATTAACCTTAAGAAACTTGTCGACCATGGGTGTTTCAGAGTCAGGGGAAACATCGACATTAAATTCCGGCATCTTCCAATTCAGAAATTTGTCTGAAATTTTAATGATAACCTTCTTAAATTTTCTTTTTTTAATATAATATGGGAACCCTGCCCTGGTGTTGTTACCGGCAAAATCGGTTGCCTTAGCAAAGATATTGGTGCCCGGCCCCTGCTTGTAATTCAGCGTAATAAAAGCCATAAACAAATTCTTATCCTTAAAATATCCCGTATATCCAGGAAAAAAATTCTCGCCCACAGCAACACCGCTATTCAGGCATGGCTCAGACAATCTGTAAATAACAAGGCCGGTACCCCCCTGACTGACATTATGGATCTTCGTGAGAACATCCAGATCAGGGGGCTTTGTATCGATGATGACATCCTTTTCCAAATACGCTGTGTTTCCGCTAAGCCAACTCCGCCAGGAAAAATCCTTTGCAACCATTCTCAAAATTGCCTTACCATCAGTAATTCCCAGGTCCTCAGGCTCAATTTTGATGTTAAAGGATGCCTCGTGCTTTTCTCCGCCACTAATAATACCTGCAGAGGACAAATGCTTCTGGAGCAAAACGGTTTCTTTGCCGTCTTTAACAAGTCCGATCCATACTTTTCGGACACCGCTTTGAGCGTCAGATACGGTAACAGAAAGGGTTTGGGTCTTGCCAATATACTGGGCTGGAGACGCTATTAGGATAGAAGGCTTTTTGCCTTCGAGCTTTCCCATCACGATCCATGCAACAGGCAAAAGAATGATGATGCAGACCAGCAGGATAAATCTTGACTTTATGATTTTTTTAACAGTTTTCAATAGGTTAAAGATAGCCTTTCTTTTTTATAAATTGTTGATAATAACAGCAAAAAAGACAGTAATCAAGGACTGTTTTCCTTTTTTCGTTTCTTGACTTTTACCCATATGCGCGATAAATGTTAACGGACTAGAGCACAAGATGATAAAGATTGACAACTTAAAATAAATCAACATAAAACCTGAGCATAAAATTTTCCAGGTTGACACATTCACAAAAAGCGCTTACCACCGCCATGAATCGCAGCATATCGGTGACATATGATTTTTTTAAAGGTTATTAGGAGCAATGGGCAATATTGTTAAAATAGGTAATATCTCAATCGGACAAGGATCTCAATTGATTTTGATCTATGGCCCTTGTGTTATAGAAAATTATGAAACGACGTTTCAAACAGCATCATTTCTAAAAGAGTTAACTGACCGATTGAATATCCCTTTTATCTTTAAAGCGTCTTATGACAAAGCAAACCGAACATCCATTAATTCCTTCAGGGGACCCGGATTAACGGATGGGCTCAAAATCTTAGATCGGATCAAATCGGAACTCGATCTTGCGATCATTTCGGATGTTCACCAGATATCCGAAATTGCCGATGCAGCAAGTGTTTTGGATGTCATTCAAATTCCTGCTTTTTTGTGCAGGCAAACTGACTTTATTAAAGAAGTTGCCAAAACTGGAAAGCCGCTTAATATTAAGAAAGGGCAATTTCTTGCCCCATGGGATATAAAAAATGTTGTGGAAAAGGTGACGGCTACCGGAAACAACCAGATTCTGCTAACAGAACGGGGAACAATGTTTGGATATAACAACCTCGTGGTCGATTTTCGCGGTATAAAAATAATGCAAGATACAGGCTGGCCTGTGATATTTGATGCAACGCACAGCATCCAGCTTCCCGGCGGGGCCGGCACAAGTTCCGGGGGACAACGTGAATTTGCACCAACTCTCGCCAGTGCGGCAGTGGCTGCCGGCGTAGACGGCATATTTATGGAAGTCCACCCTGATCCCGATAAAGCGCTGTGTGACGGGCCGAACTCATTAAAGCTTGACACCTTATATGAACTGCTTTCTCAGCTTAAAGCGATTCGAAAGGCTCTGTTTAGTTAGTGTCCATCCATAAATCTATTGGGCATAAATAAAGTTTCCCATGTGGGGCCACAGGCCCAACTAAAAAGTAAACTAAAGTTTATACGTTAAAATTACGATAATTCAATAGAGATGACCATATGAGTGCAAGTTAGGGGATTCACCAAAATTGGAGTAATGGAGTAGTAGAGTAATGGAATGATGGGTTTGAAGGATTTTTTGACAATTTAAATTGTTTATTTCCGCTCTTATTCCCAATATTCCAGCATTCCAACATTCCATTCTTCCATGTCGATGGCATGAACAGAATTTCATTAATATAATATTGATTTCATTATGTTGTAGAGTTTTCGAGACGTTTAATTAAATGGTTTTAAGCAAACTTAAAAAGATCAAACTCCTTCTTCTTGATGTTGACGGCGTTCTCACTGACGGTGGAATAATTTATAACGATAACGGCACGGAGACAAAAGTCTTTAACGTAAAGGATGGCCTCGGCATTAAACTCCTTATGGACGCAGGAATTCATTTGGGCATCGTAACCGGCAGACGATCAAATGCGCTTTATAGTCGATGTAAAGATCTTGGTATTAAGCTTATTTATGATGGTGTCGGCAATAAGATCGATGTACTTGATGCGCTGATGGATCAAACCGGCGTGTCTGCTGAAGAAGTTGCCTTTATCGGCGATGATCTGCCTGATCTTGGGTTGATGAAAATGATAGGGCTGTCAATTGCCGTCGGAGATGCGAATAAAACGATCCTTGACAATGCGGATATGGTAACATCTGCCAAAGGTGGAGACGGGGCTGTGAGAGAAGCTTGTGAGGCGATATTAAAGGCTAAAGGCCTATGGAAAGATATTCTGGAACGTTTTTAGCATGAAATTTATTAAAAACATATATCAGAAAAAATTAAAGTTCTTTCTGATATCTTTGATTTTTCTGACATTCGGTGTCACTCTGATTGTTTTTTTACAATATCGCCATGTTTTAGAAAAAAGCGACACCCTTGTTTCCATCGGTCAAAACAAAGCAAATATCTCCATTGGCAAGGCGCATCAAACTGCTACCCGAAATGGAAGAAAGGAATGGAGTCTGGACGCTGCCTCTGCTGATTATATGGTTAAAAATAACCAGGCGGTCTTCAAGGATCTGTCTTTAACATTTTATCTTAAAGATGAAACCATGGTTTATGTAACAGCAAATCAAGGAATTTTGAAAACGGATTCTAACGACATGGAAATATACGGTAATGTTGTTGTAAAAAATAAAGATTACAAATTAAGATGTGAAAACTTATATTACAAACATGACAAGCGAATCATTTTTTCAAAAGTTCCGGTTAACATTACAGGGAATTCATTTGAGCTTGTTGCTGATTCCATGTCATTAAATTTAAACAACAATAAGGCGTTGTTTGAAGGAAAAGTAAAAGGCACTTTTAGTGAACAATTCACACTTTAATCAACATTATTTCAAAGCGTTACGATATTGGGCCGTGCTTTTTTTGCTTATCTTTTGCTTTTTAATGCATATGGCGTATGCTGACGATACGTCGCGTAATCCGAAAATAAAAAGTCCCGGGGGAAACGGAGCCATTCATATTACATCAGACAAGTTGATCTCTGAAAGCAAAGCCGGATATGCCGAATTTATTGGGCATGTAAAGGCAACCCAGGGCGACACCGTTATTACTTCAGATCGGCTTAAAATTTTTTTTAAAAAAAATATCGCCAATAAAGGGCCCCTTTCTGTAAGTGAAGAATCGATACATAAAATCGTTGCCAAGGGCAACGTTGAAATAAAATTTGACAACAGGGTTGCAACTGCTCAAGAGGCCGTATACAATACAGAAACTATGGTGCTTGTTTTATCGGGAAACAACTCAAAAGTCATCGGTGAAAATGATTCTATTTCTGGAGAAAAAATAACATTTTACAGAATAGACGGGCGCATCGATGTTGAAAGTGGGAATAATAAACGAGTGGAAGCCGTGTTTTACTCGGGGCAAAAGGGTATAAAATAATTGGCAACATTGTCTCTTGAAAATTTGGTCAAAATATATAATGGGAGACAGGTGGTAAATTCCGTTAACATGAAAATAAAAAATAACCGGGTTGTTGGCCTCCTCGGCCCAAACGGCGCGGGCAAAACCACGACCTTTTATATGACCATTGGAATGATAAAGCCCGATAAAGGACACGTATTTCTTGATGATGAAGACATAACGACGTATCCTATGTATCTGAGAGCACGCAGAGGCGTCGGATATCTTCCCCAAGAGACGTCGATATTTAAAAAATTGACGGTTAAACAAAATATTATGGCAATTCTTGAAACGTTGTCCATCTCTAAGTTAGAGCAGGACGAACGGGCAGATATGCTCCTTGATGAACTCGGAATAAAACATCTCATGAACCAAAAGGCCAATCTACTCTCAGGTGGGGAAAGGCGGCGGCTCGAAATTACCCGCGCACTGGCCACAAATCCTTCATTTATTCTTCTTGATGAACCTTTTGCAGGCATAGACCCATTGGCTGTAATCGACATCAAAAATATCATCGCGCATCTTAAAAATAGAGGTATAGGTATTCTTATCTCGGATCATAATGTGAGAGAAACACTTGAAGCCTGTGACAAGGCGTATATATTAAATGATGGCAAGATCATCGAATCCGGATCCCCGGAAAAGATTGTATCAAGCAAAACCGCTCGGCGGATATACTTAGGAGACGAGTTTAAATTATAAAATGGCTCTAGAACTACGACAACAGTTGTAATTAACTCAGCAGCTGATCATGACCCCCCAGCTTCAGATGGCAATCAAGCTTCTGCAGCTGTCAAGAATTGAGCTTTTGAATACGATTCGAAAAGAGCTCGAGGAAAATCCGACACTGGAAGAAGAAATCCATGAAGTTGCTGTTGAAGAATCGCCGGATGAACGGCCTGATAAAGCATCTACCGATTCATCCTCAACAGAAGAGGTCACGATACAGGAAAAGATCCGTGATGATATCGACTGGGACAATTATATCAATGAATACAGTTCTTCGGGCAGAACCCATTTTGAAGCCGAAAGAAAAGAGTCACCAGATTTCGAATCTTTTATAGCACACAAGGAATCTTTGCGTGATCATTTGCTTTGGCAATTTCTTATGACATCTCCGACCCAAGAGGAAGAAAAAATCGGAAGTCTTATCGTCGGCAATCTAAATGAAGATGGTTATCTGGATACGTCCATCGAAGATCTCGCCACTATGAGCGGTTCCGATCCTGACGATATTGAACAAATTTTAGCTCTAATGCAAACATTTGATCCCACGGGAGTGTGCGCAAGAGACCTCAGGGAATGCCTTCTCATACAGGCAAGGCATTTTAAACTCGACGATACCATAGTGATCAAAATTATCGAAAACCATCTCAGTCATCTTGAGAATAAAAACTATAAAGCCATAACAAAAGCTCTAAAAGTAAGCATCGAAGATGTCATTACTGCTGTAAAAGTGATCAAAAGTTTAGAGCCAAGACCCGGAAGGGAATTTGCCGAAGAAGAGGCCCAATACATTAATCCCGACGTTTTTGTCGACAAACTGGGAAATGAGTTTGTAATACTGGTCAACGATGATGGGATGCCAAGACTGCACGTTAACAATTTTTATAAAAACGCCTTCAAGGAGGGAGGAACTTTTTCCGACGATGCAAAGGAATATATTCAGGAAAAGATGCGATCCGCCACATGGCTCATCCGAAGTATTCATCAACGTCAGAAAACCATTTTCAAAGTGATGGAAAGTATACTGAAGTTTCAGCGAAGTTTTTTTGACAAGGGCATCGCATATTTGAAACCCATGGTACTGAGAGATGTTGCGGAAGACATCGGAATGCACGAATCGACAATCAGCAGGGTAACAACCAACAAATATGTCCATACACCGCGTGGTATTTTTGAATTGAAATATTTTTTTAACAGTTCTATCCAGCGGGTTCAAGGCGAAGCGATTGCCTCTGCCAGTGTGCAAGAAAAGATAAGACAGATTATTGAGAGTGAGAATCCTAAAAAACCATACAGCGATGATAAGATCTCGAAACTTTTAAAGGAGTCAAATATTAGTATCGCTCGAAGAACCGTAGCCAAATATCGTGAAATGATGAGAGTATTACCATCGAACAAACGCAAGGAATTCTAGGGAGGTTTTACGCATGCAAACATCGGTGACATTTAAAAATATTGATCCTTCTGAAAATTTAAAATCATATGTCGGAGAAAAACTGGATCGATTTGACAAATATTTATACAACCCTGCTGAAGCAAATGTTGTCCTTTCAGTCGAAAAATTTCGCCATATGGCTGAAATCAACATCATCGGTGACAGGCTAAACATTTATGGCAAAGAGGTAACGGACGATATGTATTCAGCCATAGATATTGCCCTGGACAAACTTGAAAAACAAATAAAGAAAAACAAAGAAAAAATAAGGAAACATCGGAGTGGATCGAAATCCAATACAAAAGAAAATATTGTTGAAGACACATCTTTTATGGAGGATGAGGCCACACGACATGTCATCGTTAGAAATATTGAATATAAGCCTATGGATGTGGAAGAGGCGATTATGCAGATGAGCCTTGTAAATGATAATTTTCTTGTTTTTACAGATGCGAGAAGCAATCGAGTCAATGTTCTCTATCGGCGCAAAGACGGCAACTACGGTCTGATTCAACCCAGAAGCTAATACCTGAATCTTGAATATCGAATTTTAATTAGGATTTCACTTCACACAACCTGCATCTACGACAAATTTGACGATTGCCAAAATTAGATGATATATTCTCGGTGAAAATGAAATGAAGATTATTGATGTTTTGCCCAAAGAAGCGATTCTTGCTGATTTGAAAGCCGTTGATAAAAAAGGAGTCCTCGAAGAACTCGCCATCCCTGTGGCCAATATTTCAGGTGTAAACCATGAAGATCTCGTAAAAGTGCTGATGGAACGAGAGCGGCTCGGCAGCACCGGCATCGGTGAAGGCATTGGAATCCCTCACGGCAAAGTGAAGGA
>PKTV01000297.1 GCA_002868985.1 Desulfobacteraceae bacterium
AAAAACAACCTCCCAGTATTCCATTGTTCCATCATTCCAATTGTGAGCGAAGAGAACTAACTTGTACCCGACAATTTTTACCATTCCGGATTGCGGTACCCGAAACCAAAACCGGGAACCCCGATGTTAACCCCTCCCCCGTGAACTATATTTCCCCAGGAACTGGTTTTAACCACAATAATGTCCCCGTCTTTTATTTCAATTTCATGATTGTCCGAATTGTTCAGATCAATTTCGATACCTGTACGGCCCTTGCCCTCAACATTCCGAATCAAGACAATGGAATCCTTGAGGCCCCAGGGCCGAATCCCGCCGGCAATAAGCAAAGCTTCCCTAATCTCAAGTTTTTCTCTGATGGGATAGGACCCTGCGCGGCGGACAGCACCATCGACAAAAAAATGACCGGCTTCGGGCGCAAAGATGATATCCCCGCCGTTAATGTCGACATTCAAGTCTGTCCGACCTTTTTTTATCAACTGGTCCAAATCGATCACCAGTACATTCGGTTCACCGGGCCGAGCTTCATTTCGACGGACTTGAATCATATTTCCGGCTTTGTCGGTCAATCCGCCGGCAAGTGCCATCACATCCAGCAGCGTTTGTCTTGAAGGGTATTCGTATGTCCCGGGCTGTTTAAATTGCCCCACCAGTGTGACACGCTTGCTCATATGTTCTTCAACAAATACACTAACATGGGGGTCTTTTATATACTTGACCCGGTAATGTTTTTCGATTTTTATCTCAACCTCGCGTGCGGTCAACCCTTTAACCTCGACCTGGCCCAGGAGCGGGAGCGTAATATGACCGCGTGAACTGACACGGACCGTGGTATTTAGACTTTTGGATTCAAACACGGTGACTTGAAGAAGATCCCCGGCACCTAAAAGATAGTCGCTGGGATCGGTGTGCATCTTGGCGGCGGCAAACATTTGTTCATTCAAGCGGGTTGTTTCATCATTCTGTGCAGGTGTTGCTGCATACTGTTTGACAATGGCACTGGTTGTTTGCTGATTGCCGCCGCAGCCCGGAAAAAGGCCGAGGAGAAATACCACGAACATCAATATTATGTAACAATTACGGTTTAAAATCATGTTTCCTGTGGTGTTTCAAAATGAATGCGGCAGTTCACTGATGGAGTGAGCTACCGCTTTGTAGGGTATCATAGGTTATTTAGAAAATCTAATGATGGTATTAATAATTGAGAATTTTTAATATGTTTTAAGGTCCGGCCGGACTGGCGACAGCATCACCACCACCACCGCCACCGCCGCCAGCAGCGGCAGCACCAATACCAGCTATAGCGATGACTCCGAGAACCACCTTTGTTGTTGTTGACATCCCTCCGGTCGCGGCTGTTTCACCCGCCTTGCCTGCCTCATCTGTCTTACCGGGTTCATCGGTTTCGTCCGGTTTTTCTTTTTCGGCTTTTCCCTCTTCCTTAAAAATATCAGCCTGAGCCAATCTCAGTTCATGACCGGCTGCAACCAATTGCGGTTTGTCATCAGTCAATGTCACTATCATGGATCCGCCTTCAAGCACCCCCACCCTTGTGATGCCCTCTTCAACGTAGACATACCCCTTTAATAATTGGTTAGTAGAAGATGCTTTCAGCATGATGTCATTGGTGGTTATCACTCCATCGGGTGTTTGAAATACCAGTGTGTACGGCGTCGAGGACAGCGCAAAATATACGGTTCCTTTTTGGACGAATAATGTACGGGAATTGTTGTTCGTTGTTATGGAAAACAGGCTCTGATCTAAAGCTACAAGATACAGATGATTAAGCTTGACACCGCATTCTCCCTGAACGGACAGAAGCGTATTTTCCGGAAGGGGGGCTTCTGAACGAAACTCTCCAACCTTCTGGTTGCCATGAAACAGGGTGACCTTTCCTTTGGGGAGAATTCTGCCCACAGAAAAGCCTGCTGAGAAACCTGTCGATGTAAAAACCAGAATTGTAAAGACAATCATTATTTTAAGTCTTAATGTATTTTTTATCAAATTCTGCATCATTCACATCTCCTTACCTCAATTTAGGCAAAATTCATGGTAAACAGGGTATTGAAATATCTTTTATATTAGATTATAGATAAAGTCAATTTTAAACCTTAGACGGCCTTGTTAAAAAAACACAAAATTTACAATTGAGAAACTAAAGAAGATTATGATGAAAAACGAAGAAAACAAAACCCAGGCGGATTTAGCGTGGGAGCAACGCACACTGTGCAGTGATGAGAGCTGTATCGGGGTCATCGGCACAGACGGCCGG
>PKTV01000505.1 GCA_002868985.1 Desulfobacteraceae bacterium
AGTTGGAGTGTATGAAGAAAATGAATAATTATTATTGAATCACTGCACCCCATAACTCATTAAAATCAATTATATTCTCATCCTTTTCATTTGCAAAACGGTCAGGTTTTCAATCTTTTTGTCCGGATTGCTCTTTACAAAGAATTCTATTCTTTTGAACAACCTCCTTTTTTATTTTTCGGGTTGATTCGATCATCTTGTCCGCTACCTTCAAACAATCTCATTCTCGTCCAGATTTCCTTGCCATGATTGTTATTGCAAGAGAATCATTTTTTTTGTACATGGAATCTTTTTATGTTTGATTTAAGCATTATTCTAATATAAAAATTCCTTTCCAAACAATATAGAACCTCAATTGAGCGATAAAGATCATCCATGATGAAATATAATTATTCTGGAGGAACAGATGAGATCTGTCCTGATTGCTTCGGAAAAATCGGAAGTTTATAGAAAAATTCATGCCGCTTTAAACTCGGGATGTTTCATCGACAAAACCACCGAAGTAAATGGGGTGGTTAAAGCCCTTGGAGAAAAGCGTTATGATCTTATTTTTATTGATCTTGAGATTCTCTCTCGGTCGACCCAGGGCGGCGACTATACCGATGTGCTGCAACGATTTAAACAATTATGTCCTACAATTGAGATCGTCGTCATGGCCAGACCGGACATGATCAGGGAGATGGTCAAGGCCGTAAAAGCAGGTGCCAGTGATTACCTTACACACCCTTTAGACCCGGATGAAATTCAACTGGTAACCGAAGACATCAGCGAATCGATTATTAAGGAATCCGAGCTGGATTATTTAAGAGAGAAGCTCTGGAGATCGGATTCGCTGGAAATGGTTCATACCGATAATGCTGCCGTAAAAGAAGTTTTTAAAAAGTTGCGTTCAGTTGCACCGACAAAAACGACTGTTTTACTGAACGGTGAAACAGGTACGGGAAAAGGTGTCTTGGCCAAATTAGTTCACCGATATAGTAATCGGGAACATGCTCAATTCATTTGTCTCCATTGCGGGGCCGTCCCGGACACTCTTTTAGAAAGCGAGCTGTTCGGTCATGAAAAAGGCGCTTTCACAGGCGCTTTCAAAAAAAAGTTGGGCAAATTTGAAATTGCGAAAAATGGAACCTTGTTTCTGGATGAAATCGGTACCATTACACCTTCAGCGCAGGTTAAACTTTTGCAAGTTTTACAAGATGGCACCTTTAGTCCCGTGGGCGCTGAAAAGACCATCTCAACCAACGCAAGAATGATTACCGCAACGAATTCCGACCTAAAAAAAATGACCGAAGATGGTGATTTCAGAAAAGACTTATATTATCGTCTCAATGTCTTTCCCATCGAAATTCCACCTTTGAGAAAAAGAAAAGAGGATATTCCTTTACTGATCCATTTTTTTCTAAAGAAACTGAGCAAAGATTTCCAAAAGAATATCAATGATATCCACCCTCAAGTCAAAGAGGCTTTAAAAAAATATTCATGGCCGGGAAATATCAGAGAGTTAGAAAATCTTTTAGAGCGGGCTTATATATTGGAAACATCTGATGTGCTAACTCCCGAAAGTTTTCCTGCCGAGTTGTTTGAAAAAGAAGCTTCGTCAGCTGTTTTGTCGATGGATACGGATGTTTCCCTCTCGGAAGCACGTCGAAAGGCCGTACTAGGTTTCGAAAGACAATACCTTAAAGAGCTTATGTTAAGAAATAAGGGGAAAATAAACCAATCTGCCCAAGAGGCCGGCATCAGCACCCGTCAACTCCATAAACTCATGCTTAAATACGGCCTTCGAAAAGAAGACTTTAAAAATAGAGCCTGACCCTGCCGTAAAATAATAAAAGCGAGCGCACGACCTGAATCGAAGCGCGAAGTCGACGTCCGCTTTTAAAAATTATTATTCTGTTTTTTTCCATTATATTATAAGACGTTGCATTAATGACCTTGGTGCCTTCCTCTTCGACGACTTCGCCGATTACTTCTACGGTCTTACCGACATGATTCTACATGAAGCCATCTCAAAATAAAGATTTTGGTTCAAGATCCCCCGCTAAAACCCAGCGGAATAAAAAGGCGGGGCCGAGTTTTAACCCGCCCCGTTTGTTGACGGGATCTTCGACACGCATACTCAAGTATGTCGAGGACTTAAAACGAGGCTCCAACGCCGAGGTTGGGCCAAAAGATTATTTTGAAATAGATTCATATTGATAATCACACCCGAACAGGAATCATTCGATCATAGCCGGAACTCTCTGTTCCGATTTTTCATTGAAAAA
>PKTV01000236.1 GCA_002868985.1 Desulfobacteraceae bacterium
GAGAATTTCCAAAACCAGATATAAAGACTTTTTAAGATCCAGGTGTTCATTGAGTGCTTCGCTGATTTCATACAGCAATGTGATGTCTTCGATGCGTTTCATCTTGTTCCGATATCCTTAAGGGCCTCGGCAAGAAATAATTATACATCTTGCTTGTCTTTTAGCCCGTCTACCGTGTTACATCCACCGGCACATATCCTGATCTGCACCGGCGGATGTGCCTTGTAGACAAACCAAAATCCGGCGCAATCTTGTGGAACTATTTCTTGCCGCGACCCTAAAATAAAATTTACAATTTTGTAATAAATCGCATCTATAGGGTTAATGCAAGGAATATTTTTTGAACACACAAAATTCTCTTTAACGGTCAAATCCGATTCCAAATGATAAAGGCTGAGAGTACGATGAAATATAGTAAGGCTTCACCCCTTCTCGGCGCCCATTTTTCAATTGCAAAAGGATTGCACCATGCGCTGTATGAGGCCGAAACATACGGATGTACTACCCTTCAGATATTTACAAAAAACAACATCACCTGGAAGGAGCGAATACTGACCCGGGAAGAGATTAACCGGTTTGATCAGGCCAGAGAACAGACAGGTATCACCTCAATCGCATCACACACTTCTTATCTAATCAATTTGGCAACGCCTGAAAGAAAAAAGCATGCCATGTCGTGCAATGCACTTAAACAGGAGATGATACGATCATCCATGCTGAATATTACATTTGTTGTCCTTCACCCGGGTGCTCATTTGGGGAAAGGAAAAGACAAGGGAATTGAAAAAATTGCTCTCAGTATCAATGAAATATTCGCTCAAACCCCTGACATACGAATCCGGCTTCTTCTTGAAACCACAGCCGGTCAGGGGTCCGGACTGGGACATACCTTTGAGCAACTGGCATCGATTATGGATAAAATTAAAAACCAAAACCGGATCGGAATTTGCCTGGATACCTCCCATGTCTTTGCGGCGGGTTATGACATTCGTTCACCAGAGTCCTACCGAAAGGCAACAGATGCGTTCGATGCCATCATCGGCTTTGAGAACCTGTATGTTATCCATTTAAATGATTCAAAAAAAGAATTGGGCTCCCGGGTGGATCGACACGAACACATTGGTGAAGGATATATCGGAATCAAGGCATTTGAATTGTTGATGAACGACATGCGATTTTGGGATGTCCCTAAAATTATTGAAACACCCAAACAAAAAGACGGCCCGGATACGGATAAAATGAATTTGAACCGATTAAGGTCGCTGGTATTAATAAAATAATTACTTAACTTCAATATATTGTTGTCCTTTTTATGTTAAACACAATATACGGATTTTATTTTGCTTGACACATCCTATCCTTAATCCTATATTAGGAATCTTAATTCTTACATAAACAGGTTTAAAATTTAAATCTAAAATGGATAAAAAAATCAACATACAGATACTATTGGTGGAAGTGATCCGTTTTTTCTTTATTTTCACTATGATTCTGGGGGTGTCTTTTGTCTCGATAAATAACGGAGCTAAAGATGCTCAGCTTATTAATAACACTCGAGATATTTTACAGAAAGCGGACTTTCGTTCCATATTTAGACATAAAAAAGAACGCTTGTTCCACCCCATCATCCTTCAGGAAGCCAGTCGTCATGAAATTGACCCCGCCCTTGTAAAGGCGATTATCATGGCCGAGTCCGGATATAATCCCAACGCCATTTCAAAAAAAGGTGCAAAAGGTCTTATGCAGCTGATGCCCTCAACCGCCGAGGCTCTCGGCGTGGAAGATGCTTTCAACCCCGAGCAAAACATTAGCGGTGGTGTTCGCTACTTTAAACAACTCGTGAACCGATTTGACGGAGACGTCAAACTGGCACTGGCAGCTTACAACGCCGGAAGTAAAAAAGTCCGACGCTATCAAGGTATCCCTCCTTATAAAGCCACCCATTATTACATTGAAAAAGTGTTTAAGTATTATGAGTTGTACAAAGACCAGATGACAGAGAAAATGAAAGAAGTTTAATCTGGTTGTTTATCGTTTTAATGCTCTCTTATCAGAGCCTTTTTGAGCCCCCTTTTCGATTTTTTCATTAAATATTCAGGCTAAGGGCCTCGGCAAGAAATGATTACACATCTTACTTGTCTTTTGGCCCGTCTACCACGTTACATCCACCGGCACATATCCTGATATGCACCGGCGGATGTGCCTTGTAGACAAACCAAAATCCGGCGCAATCTTGTGGAATTATTTCTTGCCGCGACCCTAA
>PKTV01000552.1 GCA_002868985.1 Desulfobacteraceae bacterium
AACATACCTTCAAATTATGAATTATAGAGCAAATCCTACTGTTGCTGTATCCTTAATTCTTCTTTGAAACGAGCCAGGCAATCCTCAAGGCATTTTTTGCAGATTTTTTGATCCTTTTCTCCTTTGGAGTAATAATTTACGAATGCGTGTACCCAGTCGTCACCCGTGCGGGGGCATTGGTATACGTAATCGATAAACTGCACCAATCGATCGGTTGCGGTTTTATCCATGGCATGCTCCATACGGCAGGCGTTTTCCTCGGCTCTGTCGGCATCCAGCAGCAACACGTTTTGCAGAAATGCTTTGATAACATTATGTCTACGGGTGATTTCCTTGGCGATGGCCGACCCTTTTTGGGTCAAGGTAATAAAACTGTATGGTTCGTAATTAATCAAACCTTTTTGGGCCAGATTTTTTAAGGCGCCCGTCACTGATCCGCGCAAGACTCCCATCTTCTCAGCGATATCTTTGGCCCTGGCAACCTTGTTGCTTTTTTCAAGGTCAAGAATTATTTCAAGATAGTCCTCTAAACTCTCTGAAAGACCTGTTTTTGAAGTCATTTTTGCCCTCCGATGTTTATATATTTTAATTACGTATCATGAATAATATGCTAAGTCAAAAAATATTTATCCCGACAAATTTTTTTGTTGACAACTTACAATGTTTTGTATACCTAACATTAAATGTGACTTATAACATTAGGTGTTGGAAGGAATTATTTTGAACAAATTAAGCATGAGAAGAATGAGGGAAAACCAATCGGGCATAATTTCAGCGGTTAAGGCCGATGGAGAAATGGGACGCCGAATTCGAGACATGGGCTTAGTACCTGGAACTCATATCAAAATTCAGGGGAGAGCACCGCTCTATGACCCGGTTGCTCTTCGGGTTATGGGATTTACACTGACGCTTCGAAACAACGAAGCCGACATTATTGAAGTGGAGGTGGAATAGAAAAAGTGGAAACAACAATTGCTTTGGCAGGAAACCCGAACTCCGGTAAAACAACACTTTTTAACGAGTTGACCGGTGCGCGACAGCATGTGGGAAATTATCCCGGGGTTACGGTTGAAAAGAAACAGGGCACTTATGTCAATAATGGATACAAAATTAACATTGTTGACCTGCCTGGAACTTACTCTCTGACAGCTTACTCCCTTGAAGAAGTGGTGGCTAGGGATTTTTTGGTAAACGAAGATCCGGGTGTGGTGATTAATATTGTCGATGCATCAAACTTGGAGCGGAATCTTTATCTTTCTCTTCAGTTTATGGAGATGGGTATTCCTATTTGCATAGCACTGAACATGATAGATGTGGCAAAAAACCGTGGTATAGAAATAAACGAAAAAAAGTTGTCCGAACTCCTAAGGATTCCGGTTGTTCCGACAGTTGCACGAAGTGGCCGGGGCAAAACAGAGCTAATGAATGCAGCTGAAAAGATGGTCAAAAATAATGAAAAGCCTGTCCCTCTCTACATATCTTACGGAAGCGATGTGGACCAAGCTCTTGTTGAGATGGAAGCTGAAATTAGCGTCAACAACTTTTTGACAGACTCCTACCGTGCCCGCTGGGTGGCCTTGAAATATCTCGAAAATGACGAACAGATTCGCTCCCTCGGTCAAAAGACAAATTCAGATCTATCAGCAAAGCTTGAAGCGATCGTAAATCGATTCTCGGTTCATTTGCAAGATACCTTGAATACCTATCCCGAGGCCATGATTGCGGATCATCGCTATGGTTACATCAAATCAATTATCAAACAGGGAGTTATCTCTTTTAAGCAAGATCAGGACAGGCTTTTTCTTTCAGATAAGATTGACAAGGTTTTGACCAATCGATTCCTGGGTCCGGTTATTATGGTCGCAGTACTGATGGGTCTGTATCATTTCACGTTTGCTTACAGTAAAGCTCCTGTGGGTTGGCTGGAGTCATTCTTTGGCTGGATTGGAGTGATGGCGGAAACGTATCTTCCGAATGGTTTGATTAAGTCGCTGGTTATTTCGGGCATCATCGATGGGATCGGCGGTGTTCTGGGATTTGTACCCCTAATTATGTTCATGTTTTTCGGGATCTCCCTTCTGGAAGATTCCGGTTACCTGGCCAGGGTGGCGTTTATGCTGGACCGGGTCTTTCAGATATTCGGACTTCACGGCAGTTCGGTGATGGCTTTTATTGTGTCCGGTGGCATTGCCGGCGGCTGTGCTGTGCCTGGCGTGATGGCCTCCCGCACCCTTAGGTCTCCCCGAGAGCGCCTTGC
>PKTV01000473.1 GCA_002868985.1 Desulfobacteraceae bacterium
GTGTCTTGTCAAGTTCCGCCGCAACCCTGATCTGATTCATAAGGTATCGTTTGTAGGAAAAATGGACGCCATCCGGATAGTTTACAAAACAAACAAATGTTGGTGGCCGGGTTGATATCTGAGTCGCATAATAAAATTTAAGGCGTCTCCCTCTGTAAAGTGATGGTTCGTTCTGCACAATTGCCTGCTCGAATATCCTGTTGAGCTGTCCGGTCCCCACACGTAATGTGTATTGTTTAAATACGTCTTCAACAAGATCAAATAGTTTAAAGACCCTTTGGCCTGTTAATGCTGAAATGGTTATCATCGGTGCAAAGCTTAAAAATTTGGCTTCTATTCTTAGCCGGTCATAATATTTTTTTGCCGTTTTGGTGTCTTTTTCAACGAGATCCCACTTGTTTAATAAAAAAATACAACCACATCCACGGTCAAAGGCATACCCTGCAATATTAATATCCTGTTCTGTTATCCCTTGATGGGCATCAATGACAATAAGGGCAACATCACACCGCTCAAGGCTTCTTAATGCTTTGATAATTGAAAATTTTTCAAGCTTTTTTGACACCCGTGCCTTACGGCGAATGCCTGCGGTATCAATAAGAAGGTATGATTTTTCATTAATATTACACAAAGAATCAATGGCATCACGTGTCGTCCCCGGCGTATCGCTGACAAGCAGACGCTTTTGCCCTAAGAGCCGGTTGATCAAAGATGATTTCCCAACATTCGGCTTCCCCACCACCGCCAACCGAACGACGTCACCGCCTTCTTCGGTAACTGTTTTCGGTAGAATCTCGGTCAGGTCATCCAAAAAATCCGAAATTCCATAACGGTGTTCAGCAGAAATAGGATATAATTTCTCTATCCCAAGGCTATAGAAATCATAAAGTCTGCTCTCTTGTTCAGCCCCGTCGATTTTATTGACGGCAAAAAAGACCGGTTGCGATAGGGGGCGAAGGATCCTGACGACATCTTCGTCAAAAGGAGAAATTCCACTCTTGCCATCCAGCAAAAGAATAATAACATCCGCATCTTCAATGGCCTGAAGGATTTGTGAACGTATTTTATGGGCAAAGTCGTCCTCATCATCATCCGGAAATCCGCCGGTATCGACCAGTGTAAAATCAACCCCATTCCAGACAGCATCACTGTAATGGCGATCCCTTGTAACACCAGGAAAGTTGTCAACAAGGGCCTTCCTTGTTCCGGTTACACGATTAAAAAAGGTAGATTTACCCACATTGGGACGACCCACTATGGCAACAATTGGTTTCATGGCAAATCCTGGGAAATAATTAAACGTCTCGGAATTTCTACAACTTAATGAAAATATAGAACATTTTTTGAGTCTTGAACGCTTGCCTTAGATATGGAATAATGGAATGGTGGAATAATGGAAGGTTGGTTTTTAAAAGGATCTTATCCATTTTTAATTTTATCCTCAATACAAATTTTACCATTAACCCCAAAATTGCATTATCCCAGAACCCATTATTCCAATATTCCATCATTCCAATTGGGGCGAAGCCCCTAACTTGACCCTAAGTTAGCAAATTTGATGATGATCAATTAAGAGTAAACGTAGTTTGGCACAAATATACATGAATCATCAACACATTGTCAAACTGCAAAACCTTGTAGTGCGGGGTGTTGTGCAGCATTTCTTTGTGCCGATCAGAATGTCTTAATTCAATGTTTTGTTTGACATATAAACCGCATTTCTTATATACACGTATTTCAAAAAAGGAGGGGGTTTTATCCATTAATCCAAGATTAGCAGGCCATCCTGGTCAACAAAATACCATCTAAAGAGCTTACCGCGCATTTGATTGAGGTTTTTTTCCTATTCTTCAGAAAGCTTGCCGATTTTTATATCATCATGAAATTTACGATCTTCAAACGACTGACTTTCGGATATCTTGCCATAATGATGCTCGTATTGTTTCTGGTCGTCTTTGTAACCATTAAACTCAACCAATTAACCCGCCTCACGCGGGCGGCTTCATCCGTTGATGGTCAGACGGTTCGTCTGACCGAACGCCTTTCGAACAATATGTTTTCAATGGTCAGATTTGAAAAAAAATACCTTATTTCCAAAGACGATGACTTTTATCAACATTTTCTTAAGATCAGAGAGGACTTTAATAAAAACATCGAGCAACTGGGACTGCTGATAAATGGTCGTGGAAAAAAGAAAATCAAAATTTTTCATATTGCCGGTTCTGGGAAAAAAGAAAGATTTTCCAAAATAAATCA
>PKTV01000566.1 GCA_002868985.1 Desulfobacteraceae bacterium
ATGGACCTGCCCGCCATTGCAAGCCTTGGGCTCGTTCAGGCGAGGCGTGCGGGGTGGTTTCCCTTATCCTCTTTCCTGATTTCTCTTTCCTCTTTCCTATTTAATAATATTTTCCAAAGGCCTTGTCACTGCTCATCAAGATTCAGCACCTCTATCCCCTCAGAAATTTCAAAACTAAACAAGGAATCATCGAGCATCTGTTTAAGTTGAATATTGTTAAAGATGATCCGTATTTCATCGCCGTATGAATTATAGGTCAAAATCCTAACAACATTAAAAGTTTTTCTTGAAATCCACAGGTATATTTCCACAATATCGTAGGTTTTTTCTCTGGGTAAGAGCTTGAGGACAAAGTAGCCCTCTTGAGTCTCTTTTTCAAGAACCATATTGAATTTTTGTCTTATCACCTTCATATCAGAAAGGAAACTGAATCCTTTACCACCTTCAAAAAAAGAAGGGGCCTTTCCAATCATTACCTGGTTGTCATCAGGTCTAAATACCCACAGCGTTTTGCCGTCCGTAATAATCATTTGTCGGTCAGGTGTTTCATATTCCCATCTCATTTTGCCGGAACGTTTGAAAAAGGCTCTCCCCGAAGCACTATCTGTTATTTCCATGGCCTTTATTGATGAAGTTTGGGAAAAATCTGCAGAAAAGCCGGACACAGAATAATTCTTCTCAACCTTTTTAATCACCTCGTCCAGGGTTAAACGCGATGCATCCGGGGGGGATGCTGTTTTAGATGACAAATTAGACGCCAATCCTAACTGTCCACCAAAAAAGAAAAAAACAAAAAGAAGAAATGAAATTCTTTTAAATCGCATAAACGAATCTCCTCATTCGAATTCGATATTAAAATAGGGGTGCGAAGCTTGAGTTATTAATAGCAAAACACCGTAACTTCTCCGATGAATACGCGATAAATAGGCACTCTTGTCCGCCGTCGACGTTTGGCGGATTAGATCATTTTAGGCCACTTCACACTTTTTAAAGTTAATCCATCACCCCATATTTTTTAAGCTTTTTGTGAAGGGTTTTTCTGGTAATACCCAGCCGTCGTGCTGCCTCGCTTTTATTGCCGTCCACAGATTCCAACATGCGCAATATAGCAGCCTTTTCCACCTCCTCAAGGGGTATGTTGGCGATATTGTCAAAATCAGATGAGGCTGGAGCCGCCTGCTGTAACAAAGGCTGTAAGATGGAAAAATCCTGATCATCAAGATAGTCTGTGCGGGCCAGTACAACCGCTCTTTCAATCGCATTCATCAGTTCGCGGACATTGCCGGGCCAATCATACCGAATAAGCTGGTCCATTGCTTTGGGTGTAAACCCTTTTATCTCCTTTTTGTTTTTGTCGACAAAAATTTCCAAAAAATGCTGGGCAAGCAATGGGATGTCGTCTCTTCTCTCGGTAAGCGGCGGGATTTCAAGACTGACAACGTTCAACCGATAATAAAGATCCTCGCGAAACAGCTCTCTGTTTTTCAGATCAACGAGATTTTTGTTTGTGGCAGCGATGACCCGAACATCCACAGGTATGACTTTTTCACCGCCCACACGGGTTAATTCTCTTTCCTGTAATACACGCAAAAGCTTAACCTGCATGGTTAACGGCATTTCACTCACTTCGTCAAGGAAAATGCTTCCATGGTTCGCCTGATAAAAACGCCCTTCTTTTTTGCGGTCAGCGCCCGTAAAAGCCCCTTTTTCATGCCCAAAAAGCTCTGATTCAAGAAGCGTTTCAGTGATGGCGGCACAATTAATTTTTACAAAGGGACCGTCTTTTCTCGGGCTGTTATGATGAATCACCCCGGCAATCAATTCCTTGCCTGTTCCGGACTCGCCGGTAATCATTACGGTGGCTTCGGACGGGGCCACATGGGCCACCGTTTCCAAAAGGCTTATCATGGCAGGACTTCGACCGATGATATTTTGCATGTCAAAATGTTTACCGAGGCTTTCTTTTAAAAGACGATTCTCCTCTTTAAGCCGGGTGTGCTCCATCGCCCTTTCAATGGTCAGCCGCAACTTGTCGAAATCGAGAGGTTTTGTAAGATAATCATAAGCGCCCTTTTTCAGGGCCTCAATCGCTGTTTCAACTGAAGAATACGCCGTCATGATCGTTACCGGAATGGCAGGATTGAATGCTTTTATACGATCCAGTGCTTCGAGACCTGAAACCTTCAGCATTCTGATATCCATCAAAATCAGATCAAAGGGCCGTTCTTGAACCTTCTCAATGGCGGTCGAACCGTCATCCGCCTCAACAATATCATATCCCCACCCCCCAACAAGGGTTCTTAGCATGGTACGATGGGCGTTATCATCATCAACGACCAAAATTGTCTTTCTATTTTTCATTGTCCATCTTTTGTTCCTGCATAAGATAAAAATATTGTGACCTCTGTTCCCTTTCCTAAGCGACTCTCAATGGTTATTTCCCCGCCATGGGCTTCCATAATATTATGAGCGATGGCCAACCCAAGACCGGTGCCGGATGCTTTGGTGGTAAAATAGGGATCAAAGATATGGGAGAGATCGTCTTCCGCAATACCGGCTCCGGTATCCGACACCTTGATCTCTATCCCGTTTTTTTTCGAATTTTTGGCAAGCGTAACGGTCAGGTTCCCGCCATTATCCATAGATTCAATGGCATTTAAGTAAAGGTTCAGAAACACCTGGTTGATTCTGTCCGGATCGATTAAAATCTCGTCTATTTCAGAATCAAAGTCGGTTCTGATGCTGATGTTTGCTTCCGATGCCTGCCTTTCGATCAGTTTGAGAGAGTCCTCTAAAAACGCTTTAATTTGAATCGATTTTTTCGAAACGGTTATGGGTCTGGCAAACTCATGGAGCTGACCCACAACTCTGTTCAACCGGTCAACCTCTTGAATCATGAGGTTTGAGATCTGTAGATTTTCAGGTACATCATAATATCTTTCTTTGAAATACGTCGCAAAACCTTTAATTGAACTTAAAGGATTACGGATCTCATGAGAAACACCTGCTGCCAGCCTACCCACGGATGCTAGGCGTTGACTCCTTGCAATCTCTTTTCTTAACGAGCGGACTTCACTGAGATCTTTAAACAGGACCACATATCCAAGAAACGTTCCGTCTTCATCATTGAGCAACGTGGCGCTGATTTCCAGGGGAATCACCTCTCCTTTCTGCACGGTACAATCGCTCTCTTCTTCCACAACACCTTTTTCCACATTTAGGTTTTTCAGCAGGTGCCATAGCTCAGCCGGAAGTACCTTTTCAGCATGTTCTCCAATCACTTCAGCGGGCAAAAGCTTTAGAACAGATCCAGCCACATTATTCAAGGAGGTTATCCTCTGATTGTCATCCAGCGCAACGAGGCCAATCGGCATATTTGCCACCAGATTGTCTGAAAAAGCCTTTATTCTGGAAAGAGACATCTTTGTAACCCGATAACTTTGCGCTAAAAATAGCAGAACGATACCGGCAAATCCGATCAAAAGAAGGATAATGCCCATGATAACGGCATGTCGGGTGTCCGCCCGAATGGCATCTTCAATTGATGTCATGTCAAGTCCCACGAATATAATCGGACTGGAAGGAAGAATGTCTATTCTTTCATTCATTCCCCTTTGAAACCACATCTGGAGCATCATATGGCCGCGCCCCATGTCCGGTCTTCCTTCCACAGGTGAAAATTTACCAAAAACCTCAAATATTTTTTTACCGTCAGGATTACGGACAATTCGCCACTGAACTGTTTTAAGATGTGAGATATTTTTGAGGTTTAATCCTCTTCCATGGTTTTGACCAATATTTCCGGGGTTATCATGGGCGAGAATGGTTCCGTTTATATCGGTGACCAAAAGGTATCGAATATCGGACTGCTGGGCAGTCTCGGTAAGAAGTTTCTGGAGCTGGAATTCACTCCAGCTCATCCCCATTCCTGTTCGTGTTCCTGCCTCAAAAGACCGGATCAAGGCCGCACCTTTTTCCAGCAAAAGTCGTGTGCTGTTTTGATTCTGACGGTTTATGTTCTGTATGGTCATAAACGCGAAAATCGGAAATAAAACCACCACCGCGCCGATAAATAACCAGGGCGGCACACCGGTCCAAAATCGATTATGTTTATTTCTACCCTTCATGATGATACTTATTAAGCAAATCCAATGCCACAAGTTGGGCAAAAAGGCCAACGTTGATAGCTTAACGTAAAAAAGGAAATTAAACTACAATCAAGTTAGCCCCTCCCGGCAATTTAAATGATGGAATCACAAATCTCGAAGAAATAGTGTAACACACTCCTATCCTAAAATTAAAATGGATACTTTATATCCACCGGGTCGATTCTACTCAACCTCGTGGATACATAATATCCATCATGTGGTTCCCAATGGCAAGGCAAAATGTTTATTCACCGCCCCAAATATGGAAGAATGGAATGGTGGAATATTGTAATATTAGGAGTTAGGTGGAAATAAACCATTTTAATTGTAAAAAAACTCCTTAAACCCCATCATTCCATTACTCCATTATTCCATCATACCAATTGTGAGCGAAGCGAACTAGTGTCCATCCAGAAATTCAAAATGAACACAATGGGTGTCCAATTCAGAAATGAGCAATTTTTGTTCTGATCAAGGCCGCACAAGGGTTTGCGGTCCCCGCACACGGGACAGGAAGGCGTACGTCTGTACGCCGCAGCCGGAAACCCGCGGAGAACGCCGAGCAGGACAAAAAGGGCCATTTATGGATGGACACGAACTAACTTGTAGGGATGGATTAGGTGCACCGAAAATTTTCGATCTCCGGGATATAAGGCTGAATCACTTTGAGTTCATTAGGTCTGATGGGCCGCCAATCAATGGCATAAAATATTTCATTACCAAAATAAGACTTTGGCTTAAACATTGCGACATACAACGCCGGTTCATCCGGATAATGCTCGATCCAGAGAATTTCATCGATTTCCAGATTAAAGTCTCTGCATATCCGTTTGCCTAAACTTTCGACGCAGGTAGTTTTAAAAATACCTTCCCCGGTTTGGGAGGCCACAACAGCATAAGGCCTGAGATGCTTCACATCCGGATGGCTTATGGAAAAATCGAACAGTCTCAATCGCCATGAGCAGGCCCAGTTACAGTCAGTCCCTGAAGATTTATCTTCTCGCCTCTCCAAGCGATATGTCCCATCAAAGAGAATCAATTTTTTGGTCCCTTATAGACAAAAGCACTCTTCATTGTCAGTATCTGAGCTTAAGTGTCAATCCATAAATTTAAAATGAACACAAAGGGTGTCCAATTCAGAAATGAGTAATTTTTGTTCTGATCAAGGCCGCACAAGGGTTTTCGGTCCCCGCTCACGGGACAGGAAGGCGTACGGTCTGTACGCCGCAGCCGGAAACCCGCGGAGAACGCCGAGCAGGACAAAAATGGCCATTTATGGATGGACACTACTTAAAAAGCGACATCTGAGCGTCTTCCTTCTTTTTCCAGCCTTTGATCGGCCCCTTTCGAATCTTTGCAAAAACACCCGGAGCAAGATTTGTATGGCGAGCCCAATCCAGCATAATCTTGGCAATGGTTTCCGAAGTGCTTTCCTTCCAGTTTTCCTTCAGCTTCTCCTGAAGTTCATGGCCAAGTTCTAAAAGAGTGCCTCCTTTAATCTGTTTTGATTTAAGGATTTCTATGAACACAGAAAACGAAACCAGCTGCAAAGCGCCTTCTGCAAACAAAAATGGGCGGTTATTCGGATTTTCCACAAAGGCTTTTGCTCTTGGCAACACTTTTATCAATGGTGCCTTTCTAAGAATGAATCCCAGATCCTCTAATGTTGCCAGCGCTCTAAAAATCGTATTTTTGTGAAGTCCTGTCCAATTCACCCTGCCATCCTCTTGGAGGGCATGAACAAGGCGCATGGCAATGTTTTCAACAGGTGCATATTGAATTCTCGGGGTTTTGCCTCCCCGTCTTTTAGAGAGAAAAATGTTGCGCACGCGAATGTCTGTTGCCGGATCAAAGTAAATGAGGGTTTTGTCTTTTTTGTTCAAAACCGCCAGGTCGGCAGCATCCAGCCACTCAGCCAAGATCCGGGCGTGTTTTAACCAGGCAAGTCTCGTCATCTTAATAAAGGGGAACAATGACTCAAGACGGCTGGAAATGTCGACCATTTTCAGCCTGTGATTGTCTTTGAGGGCTTTTAAGATCTCTGAAACCAAACGATTTTTATGTAACCGGTTTCGCAGGTGATGTCGAAACAAAGCTTCCATCTCCTGGTTGGCATCAGACATGTCAAGTTGCAAAAGAACCGTGCCTTGGCCAAATCTCACGATTCCGAGCAGATCCAAATCCTTTGCGAGGCCATAAAACGCGAGTTCGGATAAGCTGATTTGATTTTTAAATTCGGAAACATCAAGAATGCCTTTGGCGGCATGGAGAAGCTTTAACGCATGGACGACCTGACCCACGGCTGTGTCAAGAAGATAATGGTCATAAAAGGGTAAATCGCCGGTATTCAAATAATCGTGAAAAATACTCCATGAAATGTCCACGGTATTGCCGATTCTATGGATCAGTCCCTGATGGGTCAATTTTTGAACGGCTTTGGGATCAAACATTTCCAAAAGCGCCGATGACCGCCCGGGGATTGATTTGGCAATTTGATGTAATGTGGCTCGTTCCGTGTCTGACAGATATTGAAATTCCTGCTGGAACAGTTCTTCAATGCCTAGCAAAATCCCTGGGATATCCGACTGTGGAATACCGGATTGACGCGCAACCATTACATGAAAGCAAAGTATTTTCAGAAGCCAGGGATAACCTTGTGAAAATTTCTCAAGGAATGATTGAAGGCCCTTTGTTAAGGTCTCATCCAATTCTCTGCCAAGCTTTTTTAAAAGCATACCCATTTGGGCCTTAGAAAAAGTGGTGAGAATCATTTTCCGGCAATCATCGGCAACAGCATCAAGTTGTTTATTAGAAAATGCATCGCTCGATAAAACAAGATCCTTGTCCCACGTGAAGCCCAGAATAATATTTGTTTGTTTCTCGACGATTTTCAGAAAGAGTTTTTTAATCTGATTCAGCACATCCGGTAGAAAAAGAATATTTTCAAAAGGGTCGAAAAAGATAAACAGCAGTTTGTTTTTAGATTCAAGAATTTGACCGGTGTCCAGAATCATGCGCACAGCACTGTCAAATCCTGATATCTTCTTCTTTTGATCTGTTTCGACGATCCGTCCATCAAGATCCCCGAATTTTCCCACGGTATATTCTAACACTCGCGGAATGAACGTTGATGATGACGCTGTTCGGCAATCTACGGCAACTGCAAAGTGCCCCATCTTTTTCAAATGTGCCACGCTCGCCAGCACCATTGAACTTTTTCCCCAGCCAGTGGGGCCCTCGAATACAATACCGCGATGTGTGGTCTGGTTATGAATGACTTGATCAGAAAACGAATCAAGATTGCTGAAAAGGGATTTTCTACCCACAAAGTATCGGGGAGATGCGGGGAATTGATACTCAAAACAGGATGAACTTCCATTCACTTCTACAATTGGATCTGAATACTGGAACAGGCCCGGCTGAAGCGGACCTGTCTTGCCCGTAGAAATGTTGTCAAAATTTGCTATTGCAGGATCCAGTTTTGTCAGATAGCCGATGATGGATCGATCAGATATCAATTCACCTTTGCCGTCAAAGATTGCGATTTTATCCGGCGTTTTACTCCCGTGTGAAATAATGGGGTAGGCCCAAAACATGCCTTTTTGGGTATACAGCAGAATACCCTCACCAGGTTTCCCTATATCCGGAGGGATTCGACCGGCAATCTGGTCCGGACTCACATGCCCCGGCATTCCTGAAATCGCTTTCAGAGCATCGTCTTCATCGTATAGAAAGGTTGTGACATGGGTATTATTTTTTATGTGCTCTCGATAAAATTTCATGGCCCCACCGTCAAGACAGGGTAAGACGATAAAGAGGCCGTGACACCGTCTGTCCGTGTGCCATTTTATCATATATCTGCCGAAAAAAGCCTGAAGGTCCCGTTCCGGCATGGGGGTTTCAGAAAACCTGCAGGCTGCATAAAACGGAAAACCTGTTTCCCTGTGTTTCCCCTGGACATCAATTTCCATTTGAGCGGGATCTGAGTGCAGGATGTGGTCAATACGGTATCCATCGTGATTTAGAACCCGGGTCATCATTTCCGCAAACAACTTACCCCGGGCCTGGATCCGGGTGTGCTGCGAACGATCTGATGCGAATATTCTCAACTTTCCCATATCGATATTGTCTCTTTCAACCACGTTTCATTATTCCTGATAAAATGAAGAGGATGCCCCTTAAACAATTTTAGGCATTTTAGAGCACTTTCCAGGCATGCCCGTGTTTTCTGCTCACACAGCCAGTCCAAGCTTTTTCCGCTTGGCATTAACGTGCGCAAGGATGGTTTGAGCCGCCTTATTGGGATCTGTCTCAACATAAAATTTACCGCCCACCAGCCCTTCCACACCATCGGTCAAAAGTTTAACCATATTTTTACTGCCGGAAACATAGGGTTGGCCGCCGATATGGGTCATGGCGCCTAAATTTACCGCCCATGTACCGATGGATACGGCTTTTTCAGTGATAAATTCCGGCGCAGAAGCCGCCACCGGCAAATCGCTGATTTTCACCTTCAAATACCCCGCAACAGCGTTTAGAACATCCTCAATGCGTGAGTTGTCCACACAGGAACCCATATGCCTGCACGCTGGAAGCGCGGGCACACCGTTGGCCTTTGCAACAGCTTTCAACACCGCTTTTAGGCCGTCTCCAACACCGGGATAATCAGGGTTGGGCTCGAGCAGACCCCGCTGTCCGGCGACATGCGCCCAGCATCCGGTACCGACAACAAGGACATTTTGTGCCAAAAGCGTTTTTGTCAATGCAAGATGACGGTACCCATAATGATCCCAGGGGGTAACGCATCCGACGATGGCTACGATCCCTCTGATATTGTTGCCGACAATGTTGTCAATCAATGGTTTGAGGGGATCGGAGGCGTTTAACTTGGACAACGCCCCGATGATTTGTTCAACTGAAAAACCGGCCATTATTTTTGCCGGGGGATGATCTGGAATCATCACCTTGTTTGATTTTCGAAGTCCGTAGTTGTCTACGGCAATTTTAACAATTTTTTGCGCAACCTCATCTGCTTTTTCCGGTTCAAACTCAATATGCGTTGCTCCGGTTATTTTGGCCTGAGGATTGGTGGTGATGATTTTCGTATGAAAGTGCTGAGCAACCCGCTGAACGTTCGGCATAATACACTGAACATCAACCACCATGGCTTCCACCGCGCCGGTAACAATAGCCAGCTCCTGTTGTACCATGCTCCCGGCCAAAGGAACACCTCTTCGCATCAGCACCTCATTTCCGGTACAGCATATGCCGACGACATTGATAGACCGCGGCGGAGACGGATATTTCTCGGCAGCTTCAACTATTTTTTCGGAAAGAATCGGTTCATGGCCGTGAACGATAATGTTGATCCTGTCCTTTTTGATCACACTCAAATTGGCGAGGCTGGAAACCAGTTTCGGGGTACCGAACAAAACATCCTGCATGTCCGTGGCCGGGTGAAGTCCGCAGTAGCCGTCCACCAGTCCCAGTTTCAGGGCGTCAGTAGCCAGATGGGTCATATCGGCGTCAACTCCCATGTGGGTTCTGTGGCAGGCCTGGCTGATCTCTGCTCCGGCACCGGTGGGAAGAATCCCCAGCTTTTTCCACGTGGCTTTTCTTTCCGCATTGGCCTTGTATCCCAGCCATGCCGGTTCACCTTCATCCTTGCCCAAATCGGAAAGGCAGGTTTCGGCAACCGCCAGTGCCTTGTTTTTCCCCTTGCATCCGAGGCCCTTATAAAGCACATCCAGTTTCGCTTTGTCTCTGATTTTATATGCCTTGATTTTACCGGTTGCGACACCTTTCAATGTTTTGGCCGTAGCTCTCGCATGTTCAACATGTGCCGAAGCCCCACAGGTCACACGCCCCACCAGCCCTCGAGCAACAATGGTATCCGCCGTCGCACCGCAGGCGCCGTATTCGTATCCCGTGGCTTCGCCGAGAGTGCATGGCCCCATGTTGCAATGAAAACAGCAAACTCCTGAAATACCACCGTTTCCTTCTTCAGAGAACTCACAATGGGCCTTTCTGTCCCAGACCAAATCAATGTTTTGTTTGTGGGCATGATCGATCAGTTTTTCAGTGATGGGATCGGAAGTAAACCCTTCAGGAATTTTTTTGATGGATTTTGACTGGCTTTTCTTGTCCCCGGACGCAAAAACTTCTTTGCCGTCGAGCATCAGACCGGCGACACCGGCAGCTGCGGTGGCCTTTAAGAAATCTCGTCGGTTGACCGCTTTACATGTCTTGCAGCCTACCGTCTTGTTTATGATTTCGGGATCCTTTTCATCCATGGCGAAACCTCCTTGGTATTGCAGTTAATAAATTTATTTTTAACGGGAAAAAATCCGGCAAGTATCGAGGTGAGCACCAATTAAAGGGTATCACTTTATGCGGTCCTCCAAATGTGCATTTAAGCGAAATGAATTTATATATTAAGGAATGAGGTATTAGTATAATGGGAATAGTTTTGTGTCAAGAACTGACAAAGACACCCGCAATGTTAGCGGATGAAACGAACTATAAAACAGATTATGGATGGACAGTATTTATTGGAGGATGTTAAGACTATCCGCCCAACCCAAAGATTCCATATATTGGCGAGGAAGATCGCTTTGATCTATACCCATAATGTTTGTAGCGTCCTCGATCTCCTCCCAGTCGCCCCTCTCATAGGACTCTACCAGGGTTAGATAGCCGCTTAAGTCGCCGGTTCCGGATATGAGAACTTCTTTTATATTACCGGATATTGGAATCTGTGACATCAGATTTTCCATGGTATCATCCATAATCGCATCTATCAGAGAAAATAGGCCCAATGTGAACAATTCAGATGTTTCAACACTGCTACCGGGATGATCTCCAAGAAGTTCACAGAATTTAGCCCTGACAAGTGAAACTTTTATCAATTCATCCGGTTTACTACCAGCCAAACCCGCCATGGAAATCAGGGATAAAAAGCGTCTGATTCCAACCTCGCCGATCATGACAATAGCTTGCCGAATGGAAGAGATTTCTTTCGCTCTCTTGAAGTATGTTGAATTGATCAAACGCATAAGTTTATAGGATATGGACGCATCACGAACAATCATCTTTTCCAGCCTGTTAAATTCAAAATTCTCTTTGTTGACCTCAGCCATTATTTCCAAAAGCTGCATCTGGGGCGTAGAAATTTCCTTGCCTGTCAAAACTTCCGGTTTGCTGAAAAAGAAACCCTGAAAGTAACGAAATCCCATTTCAAGGGCTCTGTTGAATTCATCGTGGGTTTCCACTTTTTCAGCCAAAAGATCGACACCTCTTTCCGTCATTTTTTTGACAAGGTCCCCGACCTCCTCCAAAGGCGTTGCTTTGACGTCAATTTTTATAATGTCTGCAACTTCGATTAACGGCTCCAAACTCGGTTTGTAAAAGAAATCATCCAGCACAATGATATATCCATTAAGGGCAATCTCCTGGCAGGCCTCAATAACGTCTCTTTCTGGTTGTACATCTTCCAAAATTTCCACCACAAGCCTGTCCTGGGAAAACATCAGGGGGAGCTGTTTGAGCAAGAGTTCCTGGGTAAAATTGATGAAGGCCAGATTGGATCCGGCAATTTTTTCAATGCCAATGTTAAAAAAACTGTTGGAAAGCAGCTTGGAGGTCGCAGAATCTCCTTCGATGTCAGGAAAAAAGTTGGCCATGTCGGCCCTGAAAAGAAGTTCGTATCCAAATATGCATTTTTTTGTATCGAATATGGGCTGTCTGGCAACATATATATCCATTTTATGTCCTTTCAACAAAAAGGATTTCTTAACGTTAACAGATATATGCAACAACCATGCCTTATTGGAATGTATGCCGTTTTTTCTCTTTAACCATTACATCTATTTGATATTACACAAATTAATTTCCATGACCTGCTGTATTTGATTGACGGTGCCGAAAATAATTGGGGCAAGATTTGCGTTTATAGTTAAAATAATGTCACCCCTGATATCATATTCCTTGAATATCTTGACCAACCAATACAGGTTTGATATCCACTCGGAGAAAAATTGAAAGGAATATATATGCTGATTACAGAGATACTGGCCCGAAATGCTCGTATGTATGGGTCTGAAACAGCGCTTATCGAAAGAGAACCGGAAAAAAACCGGCGTCAGGAAATCACTTGGAAAACATTCGACGACCAGGCCAATCAAATGGCCCAGGGTCTTATCGCCCGGGGAATTAAAAAAGGGGACCGGGTCGTCCATTTGATGACCAATTGTATCGAGTGGTTACCCATCTATTTCGGAATCCTTCGGACCGGCGCCTGGGCCGTTCCTCTCAATTTTCGTTTCGTGGCAAAGACCATCCGACATTGTGCTCAAATCGCCGAAGCCAAGGCCTTCATCTTTGGTGAAGAATTTATTGAGCGCATTAACGCAGTTAAAGAAGATCTGGACGGTTTCGTAGAGACGTATATCTTTGTCGGCCCGAAGGAACTAACCCCCTCTTATGCACGACCCTATCAGGACGTGCTTGAAGCCGCCCCCTCCATCGATCCTAAAGTTGAAATTAAGGTCACAGATGAAGCAGCGCTGTATTTTACCTCCGGCACCACAGGTACGCCCAAGGCAACCCTTTTGACCCATAGAAATCTTGAATTTTCCTGTTTCTTGGAAAATCTGCATCATAACCAGACCCATGAAGATAACTTCCTATGTATCCCGCCATTGTATCACACCGGCGCAAAAATGCACTGGTTCGGAAATTTCATCGTCGGGGCCCGGAGTGTGATTCTCAAGGGAATCAAACCCAAATGGATCATGGACGCCATTTCCGAGGAAAAAGTGACGGTGGTGTGGCTGCTGGTTCCCTGGGCGCTTGATATCCTCTTTGCGATCCAGAGCGGAGAAATAAAGCTCAAAGACTACACTCTGGATCAGTGGCGACTGATGCATATCGGAGCCCAGCCCGTACCTCCCACTCTAATTAAGGAATGGAAAAGAGTCTTTCCCCATCATCAGTACGATACCACCTATGGTCTGACCGAAAGCACCGGGCCGGGATGCGTCCATCTTGGAATGGAAAACATGCACAAGGTTGGCGCCATAGGGCTGCCCGGCTTTGACTGGGAAATCAAGATTGTAGACGACCGGTTGAATCCTGTTGCCAAAGGACAGCCCGGTGAGTTGATCGTCAAAGGACCCGGTGTCATGATAGAATATTATAAAAACCCTGAAGCCACACGAGAAACACTGGTCGATGGATGGCTGTTAACAGGAGATGTCGCCCGGCAGGATGAAGATGGATTTATCTGGCTGGTGGACCGGAAAAAAGACGTTGTCATCACCGGCGGGGAAAACATATATCCCGTTGAAATAGAGGATTTTTTACAGGCACATCCTAAAATTCACGATGTTGCGGTGATTGGCCTTCCCAGCCTACGGTTGGGGGAAATCGCCACCGCCGTCATCCAGGCAAAGGCCGGTGAGGAACTCACCCAAGAAGAAATCGATGTGTTTTGTCAGACGCTTCCCAGATACAAAAGACCCCGAAGGATCATTTTCGGCGATGTTCCGCGCAACCCCACCGGAAAGATAGAAAAGCCGAAGCTGCGAAAAAAGTATGCAGGGATATCCGAAAGTTTTAAAGTATAAATCACTAAGGAGTACAAATCCTGCTCGACATTTTTTACTGATATGCTAACTTTGATATAAAAACAGAAAAAGTTACAAGTGCCTAAAGTGAAC
>PKTV01000250.1 GCA_002868985.1 Desulfobacteraceae bacterium
AAAGGAAGTCGCTGAAGAATCAAAGAATAATCCGGTGGTTCAGGCATACAGAAACACGGGGACGCCGATGATGGTAAAAAAGATCAATCAAGCAAAGGCATTTCCGACCAAATACTGGTCTAAAGGGTTTTTCGATCAATGGGAAAAGATCAGCGCCGAGGCCTTGCACAGACAATGTCGTGTTCAGGCACGGGCCTGTGCAAAGTGCTTTATTGCATGCGGCAGAATGACCACGGTGTTAAACGGCCGTCATGCCGGTCTGAGGATCGAAGGGCCGGAGTACGAGACCATATTTGCCTTTGGCGGGCTTTGTATGATCGACAGTATCGAGGAGATCGCGTATTTAAACGACGTTTGTGACCGTCTCGGTATGGACACCATATCTGCCGGGAATCTTTGCGGCTTAACCATTGAGGCCGTCAGAAGGAAAAAGATCGATGTTAAGATCGATTACGGCGATGTAGATGCCATTGCCGATTTGCTTAAAAAAATTTCAGACAGGCAGGGCATCGGAGACATCCTGGCCCGGGGAATTAAACATGCGGCAAACGTCTGGGGAATGGAAGATACGGCGGTGCATGTGAAAGGTCTTGAACCGCCGGGTTATGATCCCAGGGTTCTTAAAGGCAGCGGGTTGGCATTTGCCGTCTCAGACCGAGGTGCATGTCATTTGAGGGCGACGTTTCACAACCCCGAATTGAAAGGAATGATCAGTCCGGAAGTTACAAAAGGGAAAGCCGAGCTTTTGATCGATTTTGAAGATCGACTGACGCTGATGGACGCTTTTATTTTATGCCGATTTTATAGAGACATTTATCCATGGGACCGGTTGAGCCGGATAATTGAAATGACCTCCGGCTTAAAAGCAGATAAAGCGGCGTTGCAAAAGATCGCTTCCGAGATATCCACACTGACGCGCTGTTTTAACATTCAAGAAGGGCTCAAACCTGAAGACGATAATCTTCCCAAACGCTTTTACAAAGAAATCCTTAAAACAGGACACGTTGTTAAAGAAACAGATTTGGCGGTAATGCTGAAAGATTATTACACCCTTCGCGGTTGGAATGAAAACGGAGTCCCCAAAGTAAAACCGGCTATTTCATAAAATCGTGCAAGATCCAGGTCACACGATTTTATTGATGTTTGGGAGAATTAAATGGACTATATGGCTTTCACCGTCACCAAACCCATGTACCAACAACTCTGCGCACTTGACGAAACCAGTTTTCTTGAAAAGCCATTCTGGCAGGATTTAAAGAAAGCGAGAAGGAAATCATAGACATAAAAAACTGAAGGTCAATTTTTTTCCGAGTTACATTCGAAGTCACAAATACTACTAATGTAATTATACATTTCAATTCAGACACGAAGTCTTGACCGGAAAACCGAATAGATGGGGAAGGGATAAATACAATATGTTGTTGCTCAGAGCACACTTCGATATCTTTTTAAGGTTATTCTCCTTCTTAGATTTCTTGATTGTATCACAACCCATTGACATCACTTAAAATATCATATCTATGATGAAATTTGGGAACAGGAGATATCTGAATGATTGAGCATTCAGTTGGAATCTATATCGGATTATTGTTGCTGTCGTGCGTGATAGCGATTGCCAGTAAAATGGTGACGCGATTACCTTATACAATCTTTTTGACTCTGGTGGGGTTGGGGATCGGTTTGCTGGGAATCGGACCGGAAATTGAGGAGACCGGGTTTAGCCATGATCTGATATTTTTCGTTTTTTTGCCACCGTTGCTTTTTCAAGGAGCGTTTCACATGAATCTAAACTCCCTGTTGAAGCAGTTCTGGCCGGTCGTTTGTTTTGCGGTGCCGGGTGTAATCGTATCGACCCTTCTGGTGGGAGGAATGGTTGGCTGGTTGGGTGGTATCAGTTCAATGATGGTGGCGATACTTTTTGGCGCCTTGATTTCACCAACAGATCCTGTGAGTGTGTTGGCGTTGTTTAAGGAGGTGGGCGCACCGGAAGATCTAAAGATACTGGTAGAAGGAGAGTCGCTCTTTAATGATGCAACCGGGGTAGTGTTATTCACTATCCTGCTGAAAACCGTGTTGGGCGGGCAGGAATTTGGATTTGGCCAGGCAGTATATGAATTTGTAAAGGTTTCCATAGGGGGGCTTTTGCTGGGAATAGTGCTTGGCTGGATCGTTTATAAGATCATGCGCCATCTGGAGGATCATCTACTGGAAAATGCTCTTTGTCTTGTTTTGGCTTACGGGTCATTCTGGCTAGCG
>PKTV01000468.1 GCA_002868985.1 Desulfobacteraceae bacterium
ATCGGTCGTTGCCGGAGCCGCCAAATTGGAAATTTGGAAAAGCAGCATGCACGTGACCAATGTCCAATGGCTTGAAGACTCTGCAAAATTCAGCTTGATTTCACGTTGGGGGATTACGAGGTAACCATTGGATTCAAGCTGACGGTGAACGACTCATCGTCTCCCCAGGACAAAAGACTGCCATTGATTCATTCTGACAAAAAGGAATGGCCACCCGTCGCCGGGTGGCCATTTATTTTGGGTTGTCGTGATAAATGTAGAAAGTGTTTCAACGATTGAGACTTGCCCGCACTTGTCGTAAATAGTCTGCGCCGATCTTTTCACCCCATTTGTCATACATCGGCTTAGCCCGATCAATTAACTGTGCTTTTTCCTCTGAAGATAGATTGTAGAAGGTGACTCCATTTGCCTTGGCCGCCTCAATTTGCTCAACTTGTTGTTTCCGGGTCAGGGAGCGGGCAACGGCACTTTCCTCTGTAATGGTATCGAGAAGGATCTTGCGCAGATCTTGTGGCAGTTTGTTCAGCCACCGAGTGTTGGTAAGATGGATGTAAAGCCCCTGGGCATAGTCAAGCTGGGTATAGTATTTGGCGACGTTGAATTTGCCACTAATGTTACAGACGATAGGTGTATGATCAAGGCCCGTAATGACTCCTGTCTGTAGCGCCTGGGGTACATCAGGCCAGGGCATGACGGTAAATTTAAGGTCCCATGCTTTATAGAAGTCTATATTGACTGGAGCTTGCGCAATACGAAAATTGATTGATTTTGCATCTGCAATCGTTTTAACAGGAGAATTCGTTGCCCATCCATAAGAGCCGTATCCGGTAACGTCCGCAACGAGGATGTTCTGATTTAAGGCCGCATCACGAAACGGCTGCCAAAGTGCCTGATCGTTGCGAAACTGATCAAGCTTTTCAAATGTGTCAACGACATACGGAAGATTCACAATCCCGAGGGTATTCGAGACATTTGCTGCGGCAACCGACGAGCTCATCATGCCTTGTATAGCGCCCATTTGTAGTTTGCGGATCACATCCTTTTCGCCCCCTAGTAATGATAAAGGGCGAAAATCAACATAAAGGCGACCGTTACTTTTCTCCCAAACTTTGTCCCTTATCCGATAACCTACCGCAACACCTTCAATTGCAGGATGGCCAACACAAGAGAGGAGATACTTAAATTCTGCACCACTGGGATCAAACTTTGGCTGCCAGCTTGCTAAAGGGTCGTCCTTGGCTTCTGCAATAATCACTGGAATCATAACCAGAATTATTAAAACGATGATTATAGATAGGTGTCGCTTTTTAATTTTCATGGGGCACTCTCCTTGAGCAATAATTGTGGGTGCGTGGATGGTAGCACCAAGATTAACTTAAATCAATTTACTGTTGGGCTATTTGCGAAATTCTCCCTGCTTCTGTGTAAACCTCCCCATTTTATTACCACTCATGACGAGACAAATCCGGTATTGGGTAACGGCTGGATATTCCTTCGGGCTGAGGGTACCCAGAATTGAAAGAAAATCTGAAATCCCTGGATGCCCTGCTATGTAAAAATGGCCCATCCAGGAAGGACGGGCCATTTTTTCATCTTATTGATGCGTATTAATAGTGAATTTGAGGTTCAACCCCGCTTCGTCAGTTTACTTATCAAGGCCGAGGGCTTTGATCTTGTCGATAATCACTCGGTTGTCCGGCACCCCTCTGACGATCAGGCGGATTGTGCCTGTCTTGTCGATCAGGTAGTTGATGCGTTCTCCGGAATAGAGTTTCTTTATCGCACCTCCTCGGTCACTGACCAGGGGGTAGGTAATACCAAATTCACCGGCAAAACGCTTGACCGTATCCAAGCTGTCACCACTGATACCCATGACCTGGGTATTGAGGCCTTCCAGGATCGCCATGTCCCTTTGAAAGGCCAACGTTGTGGTTTTTCAGGCAGGGGTGTAAATGGCGAAATAAAACGTCAGGATGACGTTTTTTTCCCCCAAGAAATCAGCGAGCGACAACTCGCCCTGGTTGGTTTGTGCGGTGAAGCCCGGCGCTTGGTCTCCGACGGACAGGGCCAGCACCGGTGAGGCCGCCAGGATCAGCACGGCGGCCATGAATAAAACCAGTTTAATTCTCATCGAACACCTCCTTGCGAAGGCTTCAGACCCATTCCTAGGGAAAAGCCTTAGCGGGTTTGTCTGGATAAATCAGGGAGAGAGGAATGTATATATATAATATTAAACACCGGGGAGCGGATAATC
>PKTV01000108.1 GCA_002868985.1 Desulfobacteraceae bacterium
AAAAAATCAGTTGTCGTTGCAGCAACATCAGATTCACCTGCTCTGGCAAGGATAAGAGGCGCTCATCTATCGACCACCATAGCAGAATATTTCAGAGACAAGGGATTGGATGTTGTCCTGATTATGGATTCAATCACTCGATTTGCCATGTCATTAAGAGAGGTTGGTTTGGCAGCCGGAGAACCACCTTCAGCAAAAGGTTATACACCCAGTGTTTTTATACAAATACCAAAACTTTTGGAAAGGGCCGGAAATATAGAAAACAAGGGTAGTATTACGGGAATCTACACGGTGTTGGTTGAAGGAGATGATATGAACGAACCCATAGCAGACTCTGTTCGTTCCATCGTAGATGGCCATATTATACTGTCGCGGGACCTTGCCCATAAAGGACATTACCCTGCTATAGATGTTTTAAGCAGTATTAGCAGGGTGATGTATGACATTGTTGAGAGTGATCATCTGAATATGGCAAGAAAACTTGTCAAGGTGCTTGCAACCTATAGAGAAGCGGAAGATTTAATCAATATCGGGGCTTATGTTGACGGCAGTGATCCACAGATAGATTTCGCTAAAAAGATGATCCATAAGATCAATTCTTTTCTTCAGCAGGATATTAATCAGAGTATAACTTTTAAAGAAAGCATTGTCCGTTTGAAGGAAGTGTTGACAGAATAATAGAGGTTGAACGGTGAAGCCTTACTCTTTTCGGCTTAATAAGATACTCGATTATAGAAAATACCTGAGTAAAAAAGCTCAAGTCGAGGTGTTTAATGCCAGGAATGAATGTCAGCAAAGGGAGAAAGAACTTCTTAGATTGGTCGAACAAAGGGCAGAAGTATCGGAAGAATGCGGTGAAGAAGAGGCAAAGGGTATGTGTGTTCCCGTGTATCAAATATTTCAAGCTTTTATGCTAAAAATAGATTACGACCTTAAAGAGGCTCATCTTAGGCTCAATGAGGGAAAAGAAAAAGTGATAGTGAAAGAAGCGATATTGAGACAAGCATATATATAGAAAAAGACTTTGGAAACTCTAAAGGATTTACAGTATAAGAAATACATGGAAACCCTTGGAAGAGAGGAACAAAAAATATTAGATGAAATCGTTATAACCGGAAAGGGGCGAAGCGTATGAAGACGCGAGTACAGATTTTATTGGCTTTGCTGATTACTGTAAAGATAGTGCTGGGTTCTATTTTTATGTATCAGGCGGGCGTGTCTCCATTGTTTGGAAATTCGGATGCCTTCGCCGCAGAACAAAAAAAAGATGCTGAAAAAGCAGAATTGAAAAATGAAAAAAGCGAGGCAAAGGCGGAAGAGACAATTGATCTTAAATTTATTGTTCAACAAAAAGCTGAATTTGAAAAAGAAGAAAAACGAATTGCAAAAAAAAAGGGTGAGCTTTTAGCCATCCAGGATGACATAAATAAGAAAATAGCGACGCTCACAAAAATAAGGGATGAAATTAGAGGCGAAAAGGCCAAAAAAAAGGCGGCAGAGCAGCAGCAGTTCAAACATCTTATTAAGGTTTATTCAGCCATGAAGCCTCAGAATGCAGCGGACCTGATTGAAAAGCTGGACATAAAGTTAGCGATAAAGTTACTTTCGAAAATGAAAGGGGATGATGTAGGAAAAATACTTTCGTTTGTAAAGATTGAGAAAGCCGCTAAAATAAGCGAAGGTCTTGTAAATCGAGACTAAAAGAACCGGATATATTAAAAGGGACCATTAAATATAGATATCTATAAACGATCCCTTTGCCCAGAATTCATTCGATTCTATCTCCGACACATTAGTAAAAAATGTGGGGTTTGGGTGATTTTGAGGGAAGATTGGTGCTATGAATTCATTTTGTAGAGCCTTCTCCCTGGGCAAGGGAACCAACACTAATGGCCAATTATTTACAACTTCAACATTCATAATTACCCTCACTTTATCTTCATTATTAAATCCCCTATATTAAAAATATTCAAAAATCAAGATATTTCTTCAAGAGCCCTAAGTCAGACAAGCCGGAAAAGTTACAAGTGATCTAAAGTTTGAAGTGATCTAAAGTTAAGGAGTCGCTACGCTCCGGCTGTTTATATTAAATTGACGAAATTCCACAACTTTAGTCACTTTAGTTCACTTTAGTCACTTCACACTTGGTAAGCTTAGATATTTTTTGCCACAAAAAGCACAAAATTTGCAATTAAGAAACTAAATCGGCAATATTTTCCTTTTCCATTCTTTAGATCAGGTAAAATATGTCCTTGTCGCGTTTCAAAGTCTTCGCCTCGTACCTCTTAAAAATTTATAACTGCTTGTATTGACATGGTATAATAATAATCCTCTAATTTTGGTACACCCTTTGCTTTTAAGTATGGAAAAATTGATAAAGTATTGAGGTTAAAATTCATGACAAACCCAATCATTCTAAAATTGATGTCTTCACTTCTTAACGGTAAAGCATCCGGAAATGTCCAACCCTTGAAATCGGGAAAAGGAAACAGGCATTTTTTGTCGGATATGCAAAAAGCCCTTCACGCTTCTAAGAATGGTGCTTTTCATAGGGCTGATGACCCAACAAAAACAAACACGACCTCTAATAGCAAGGGATATAAATATTATCTTGAATCTTTCAAGAAAGAACTTTTAGCCCAGGGAAAACCGCTGAACAAGACCTTTTTAAAAGAAAAGGACCTTCCGCTAATTAAAACATTTCTTTTCCAGTGCGGTTTTTCACATGAAAAAGTGGAGCGGTTTTTAAAGGATCTAAAGGCCAATAATTCCAATGGAGAATTTAATCTTTCACAAATATTTCTTAAGATAACCGAACTGGAAGCGTCGAAAAGAAAAGAACATCAGGATGAGACAGCTGCACCAGCCGCTGTTCCTTATATTGAGTCGATATTGAGAGATTTTAATTTGACTCCTAAAGAGCTGGATAGCGTCTTCGGTAAAGCAAGGATTGAAGGTGGCGGGCTGGATCTTCATAAATTAGTGGAAAAGTTAAAAGAGATCAAAGGCCGAAGACCTTCAGAGAATAGGACTGTCGTCGATCAGAAATTGTCTCGGAAGATTTCGGACAAAATGGAAATGATCGGTATGCAAACACCTAAAAGTGGAAAAGCCGATCAGATTTCCTTGGAAGATTTTATAGCGTCACTGGAGCAGATTACAGAAAAAGTTGGCAAAGAAAAGGCTGTGTCGCCTAATATAAAAAATACACTGGGTAAAATTCTTGAGCGGGTTGAAGTTTCAGAACAAAAACCTGCATCCTTATCTTCTGTAAAACTTTCTTCCAATTATCATTTTACGGAATCATTGTTAAAAGAGGAGATAGACAAAAAAGGCCATCATGCGTTTAATAAAAAAGCAGTGTCTTCCTTAGAAAAAAACAAATCAGGTAAAAATGGATCCATATCTTCATTTCTCAAGCAAAAAGGTGTCAACGTCCAAAATCATGTTGGATCCAATTCAGACACTTCGAATCATTCCGGAAAAGCTGATTTGCTTTCGAATTTGAATAAGCAAACAGGTTTAATAACCCCGGTCAAACAAAAAGGCTATCGTGTGGATACGGAAGCTGGACAAAATAATGTCCAAAGAAACACCGAGGCTTTTAACTTTGCAAATACGCTTAAAACAGTTGAACATGGAGAAAAGCCTTTTAGGGGGCATCTCCCGGCTTCTCTCGTTGATCAGGTCGGGAAACAGATATCCAAGTCTATTCTCAGGGGGGATCAGGTGGTGACATTACAGCTGAAACCTTCTGGTCTGGGAAGAGTCAGAATAAAAATGGATATTAAAGATCATACATTGAGGCTCAGTATGACTGCCGAGCATCATTCGGTCAAGGAATTATTGCTGAATAATGTCAACGAACTCAAAGATGCCCTAGTTCAACAAGGCGTAAAACTAGAAAAAATGGATGTTCAGGTCAACTATAATTTTGGTCAATCACTGAATGCTTCAAAAGAAGGGACGGATAACGGGCAGGGGTGGAGAAAGGATTTTAATGGAGCGGAGTTCCATTCAGATAATCATACAGAAGGACCCCATGAAAGACCTATAAATATGATGTCGGGAAGTAATTTGGTAGATTTGGTGGCATAGTAAAAAAGAAGGGGGGGAAAGATTAATGTCAATAGAAGCAATTAATACAGGTTATGGCGCATCATCTGTCAGCAATGAAAAAACATCATCCGGTTCTGGTACAGAGGAACTGGGCATGGATCAGTTTCTTAACCTGTTTATCGCCCAGATTCAGCATCAAGATCCCCTGAATCCTCTCGACAGTGCTGAATTTACCGCCCAATTGGCACAATTTACCAGCGTTGAACAGCTGTATGGAATGAATGCAAGGCTGGCAGATATTGAAGAAGCACTTAATGGTCAGAGCGAACAACGTGATGATTTGGGATATATCGGTAAAACGGTGAAGGCGGACGAGAACACAATGCGTGTTGATAACGGAACGGTTCAATCCGGTTCTTACACCATCGATGGAAGCGGATATGTCACCATTGATGTTTATGACAGTGAGGGGATAATTGTCAGGACATTCTATGAAGGCTTTGAGGACAAAGGAGAACATGACGTGAAGTGGGATGGAAAGGATGACACAGGAGCGTTCGTCGGAGACGGCACCTATACGTTTGAGATTACCGCCAGAGACGAAAATGGTTTTTATATTCCTTCCAATACCTATATATCCGGGGAAGTTACAGGCATTACATATCAAAATGGTCAGTCTTATTTAATGATCGGAGACAAAATAATCAATAACAGTAATAATATTATCGAAGTCAGTCAAACAACAGCAAACGACTAAGGAGGGAAATAAAATGTCTTTATCAAGTTCACTTTTTTCAGGGATTAGCGGTCTGACCACCCTTGGCAATGCCATGCAGATTATCGGAGACAACATTGCAAACGTCAATACGGTAGGTTTCAAGGGCAGCAGTTTTGCTTTTCAGGATCTGTTGAGCCAGTCCGTTGCCACCCTTTCAGGAACATCCCAGGTCGGCAGGGGAACCGCCCTTGGAGATATCCAGGCATCTTTTGCCCAGGGCTCCTTTGAATCCACGGGCAACACCACTGATCTGGCCGTTGGTGGGGATGGTTTTTTTGTTTTAAATGAACAGGGCACGGAAAATTTATATTACTCAAGGGCCGGAAATTTCAATTTTAATGAAAGCGGTTATCTGACAAACCCCGAAGGCTATGTCGTCCAGGGATGGCAGCTCGATAACAACGGAAGTGATATCGGTTCAATCACCGATATTGTTATGAGTTCTTTTACTTCACCGCCTCAACCGAGTGATAACGTAGAAGTTATCGTCAATCTTGATTCCGCTGGGGAAAATGGTTCCGCATTAGATTCTCTGGCGAGCGCTTGGGATGGAACGGCTACGGTACCGTTGGCGGATGCTGCTTATGAATATCAGACAACCATCCGCGCATATGATTCTCTGGGAAGTACACACGATGTTACACTTTATTTTGATAAGGCCGACGCCGCTTCGTCGTATGAATTTATTGTTACCTGCAATCCGGCTGAAGACAATCGCACCATTTTTGGCGCCACCGGCGAGGCAGAGGGAATGCTCGCTCGCGGACTGTTGGAATTCAACAGCGGTTCAGGAGTAATCGAGAACATTGATCTATGGAAATTTACAGGAACCGGTTCCGGGGGCGACGGAATCGATCTGTCCGCAGCTGGCAACTGGACTCAGCAGGACGAAGCCAGCGATCTATCAAATGGTTACTTTACCTTTTCTCCTGGCTTTCTTTCAGGGGGCACCACGCAGGACATCGAACTTGATTTAGGGACACGCTATGACGGCACTGACTGGGTCAATAGCTCCCTTTCCAGTACACAGTATGCCAGTGGTTCAACCACTACTTTTCAGTCTGCAAACGGCTACGGGGCCGGAGATCTGGAAGGGGTTAACGTGGATGTTGACGGTGTCATCACCGGGAGCTATTCCAATGGCCAGCGGATTCCTTTGTACCGGGTCGGTCTGGCAAAATTTCAAAACACCCAGGGGCTGTTTAAAGAGGGCGGAAATCTCTACAGTGAAACCAGACAAAGCGGCAGTGCAATTACCAACAAACCCGGAACCAACGGGCTGGGGAGCATCGCACCCAATGCGTTAGAACAATCGAACGTGGATATTGCAAATGAGCTGGTAAAAATGATCACCACCCAAAGAGGATTTCAGGCAAACTCAAAAATTATAACCGTAACGGATCAGATGCTTGCGGAACTCATTAATATCAAAAGGTAATATTTAATAACCCGTTGGCCTGTTGAGCCGGTTACGCATTGTTAGCGATTAACCGGTTTTTCAGGCCAACGGTTACTCTCCACAGATCTGAATTTTTGCTTTCCCACAACAGATCAAATGGGGCAGCCTTGACGGCTTCGTAAATCCCGCTTTAGCGGGACTGCGTTACGCTGCATCCCTCGTCACTGCGACATACGATAAGTAATCCTCATTCCTCGGAATTTGCGCGCCATTTTATCCAGCTTTTATACGGGGGAATTTGAAGCTTTTTACTTTGCCGTCGAATTTTGACATTTTGCAGGTTCGTCAACCTTAAACCTTTTATTGAGGCAAATGTCAAGATTTTGACGTCTGCCCCAATCCTTGACGCAACTTAACCCAAAGAGCCTGCTTAGACGAAATTCAAATATTCATATCTATTTGTAATATCATCATAATCTTCCTTTAATAAAAAATATTTCCTTCAAAAATCGATATGGCATAAAGGTTGCTGTATATTCAGGAAAAGAAATCTTTTTCAAAGTAATTATTAGATAAAAGATAGGAGATTTTATGGACATTGCAACCGTCCTGGGTATCGTTTCTTCTTTTGGACTTGTATTTACCGCAATTTTTATGGGCGGCGGGCTCAACATTTTCATCAATGTGCCCGCATTAATGATTGTGGTGGGCGGAACTATCGGCGTAACGTTGATTGCGTATCCCTTAAAAGAAGTTCTTGGTGTCTTAAAAGTTGTACAAAAAGCACTTTTTAGTAAAAATATATCTATCGACGAACTCATTGAAAGATTTATAGGGTTTGCAACCAAGACTCGAAAAGAGGGCATCCTTGCTTTAGAAAGCGAAATAAAGGACGTTTCGGATGATTTTTTAAAAAAAGGGGTACAACTTTCTATTGACGGATTAGAGCCCCAGGAGATCAAAGAAATTCTGGATACGGAAGTTGATTATGTCAGAAGCAGACATCAACTCGGCGCTGAGGTTTTTACCAGCATGGCTACCTTCGCTCCTGCAATGGGGATGATCGGTACATTAATCGGGCTGGTACAGATGCTCCAGAGTATGGATGACCCAAGTACAATCGGGCCGGCAATGGCGGTAGCGCTGTTAACGACATTCTATGGTTCGATTATGGCAAATATCTGTTGTATGCCCATTGCAGGAAAACTCAAAACCCGAAGCAAAGAAGAAATGTTGACGAAAGAGATGGCCATTCAGGGCATCATATCGCTTTCCAATGGAGATAATCCCAGAATCCTTGAACAGAAACTTCTAGCTTTTATCCCGCCCAATAAGAAAAAGGAATCAAAGTAAATGGGTAAAAAAAAGAGGAAAAAAATCGATGATGATGCTAAACCGAATATTGGAATGGTAATGACGGTTTCTCTTTTTCTTATACTTCTGACCTTTTTTATTTTGCTCAATTCCATTGCAGTCATGGATGATAACAAAACGCGATTGGCCATAGGGTCACTTATCGGAGCCTTTGGGGGATTGCCCGGCGGGTTATCGCCGATGGAATCAGGAAAGTCAGCCATGCCTCTACCACCCACAGCGCCGATGATCGAAGAAGAACTAACCCTTGAGCAGCTCATGTCATATGTTAAAAGAGATCTTAAGGAATTGGCTGGTGATATAAAACTGGAAACTATTGGCGGGCAAAAGAGAATTATCATAAATGAAGCAGGATTATTTATAGGGAACGGATTTAAAATAAAGTCCTCCGTAAGGCCACTTATGGACAAGTTGGGACAGGTTATAAACAAAGGAATTTTTCCGGTGGAGATCGCAGGATACACAGATAACATCAACCGTCCTGAAAAAGGGTATAAATCAAACTGGGAGATGTCCTCAATCATGGCGTTAAAGGTGCTAAAGTATTTTGAATCACAGTGCGGAGTTCTTCCTAACAGACTCACAGCCTATGGGTGCGGAAGCAATAATCCGATCACCTCAAACGAGAGTATACAATCACGGGCAAAAAACAGAAGGATTGAAATTGAATTAAAATACAAAGCACCCGCATACATTAGAAGAATTTTTAAAAAGAATCCAGCTGGTTTTTTCACATACAAGAAATTTGATTTTAAAATATTTTAAATAGCAGACATGGAGAACGAAAGTGAGTGGAGAAGAAAAAAACGATCCAAATGCCTGGATGGTGACATTTGCAGATCTAGTTATGCTTCTTTTAACTTTTTTCGTGCTTCTGCTTACCATGTCTTCAATGGATACAAAAAAATTACGGGACCTTATGACGCATTTCAACGCATCCACTGGAGTTCTTGAACTCTCAGGAGCCGGGAAAGTATATGACTTAGGAGAATTTGTAAATAAATACAATGACTCCGATAGTTTATTGGTCGTTGATCAGAAGCATTTTTTAACTAAAATAAAACTCGTATCAAATATTAAGAATATGTTAAAAGATGAGAACAACGATATCACCCTGTCTGATGATGAGAGGGGTATTTCTCTTACTTTTCACGGCAACATACTTTTTGATACAGGAAATACTACCCTGAGAAAAGAAGCTTATCCTGTTCTTGACGTCATTGTTGATGCTATTGAGGGATGCGCAAATAATATTTTAATAATGGGACATTCAGATAATACTCCAATAAAAGATGAAAGATATAGATCTAACTGGGAGCTCTCAACATACAGAGGAATTTCTGTTCTTGATTATTTTTTAATGAAAAAAGGACTTTCACCTTCTAGATTTTCTGTTGGAGGTGCCGGATCTTCCAGGCCCTTGTATCCGAATACCAATCAAAAGAACAGATCCTTAAACAGAAGGGTAGAGATAGTCTTTAAACATTTAAAGGAGATATAAATGGCAGAGGAAAAAGAAGAAGTAAAAGACTCTGAGGAAGAACAGGCGCCAAAGAAGTCCAAGCTTAAGCTTATAATTATAGCGTTGGTTATTCTGCTTTTAGGAGGAGGCGGAATTTTTGGATATAGCAAGTATAAAAAAGTAAAAGAAGAAAAGGCTGAAACAAAAAAAGAAAAAGTGAGTATCATCTGTCCGATAAAATCTTTTGTTGTTAACCTTCTTGATAAAAAAAACGTTGGCAAAAGATACTTGAAAGTCACGATGCAACTCGAGGTTGGAAAAGAAGAAGATAGGATGGTTATCGAAAAAAATATTCCACAAATAAGAGATACCGTCTTGCTTTTGCTTTCAAGCCAAACTTTAAAAGAAATTAATACAATGGAAGGCAAGCTTGAATTGAAACAGACGCTTTTATCAAGGATGAATCAGATTTTGGGAGATGGTATCGTTCGCAGAATTTATTTTACAGAATTTGTTGTGCAATAGGTGAAACATGGGAAATATTTTATCACAGGATGAAGTCGACTCTCTACTTGGTGGAATAACCGACGGGCAGGTTGAAACCGAAACCGATGTTAGCGAAGGAATTCCTTCGGTAGAAGTATATGACTTTAGTATGCCGGCTGGTCCTGTACATCTCAGGCTACCTGCTCTGGGAATAATAAATGAAAGGCTTGTAGGTCTTTTAAGAACAAACCTTCAGGTTGCCAGCAGGTCTGTTATTGATGTCAATTTAGCTTCTACCGACACCGTTAAGTTTAGTGATTTTTGTCTCTCTCTTCCTATGCCTTCAAGCCTTAATATATTTAGCATTGAACCTTTAAGAGGATTTTCACTTGTCGTGTTGGAAGGTCCTCTGGTATTTTCATTTGTTGACAGTTTGTTTGGTGTAAAGGGTGTGAGTCATGTAAAACTTGAAGGAAGATTATTTACAAAAATTGAAACCAAGATAGTTGAAAAAATCGTTAAGATTATTTTAAACGATTTTCAGAAGGCCTGGTCAGATGTTTACGAAATAAATGCTGTATTTATTCGGTCGGAAATGGATCCGCAATTTGTCGGAATCGGGACGCCGGACGATTTAGTAATTGTGAATAAATTTGAAGTGCAGCTTGAAAATGGTAATGGCTTCATCACCATCTGCATCCCCTATTCCGGAATTAAGCCTATAAAAGAAAAACTTAAAAATAAGTTTCGAAGTGAAAAAATTGACATCGATCAAAACTGGAAAAGATATATTCAGGAAAGAATTCAAGAGACGATGGTAGAATTGAGCTGCACCATGGGGATGGCAAAAATAAATGGCACAGATCTCTTGAGTATGAAGGTTGATGACGTAATAATGCTTGATCAAAAATCTGGCAATTCTGTCATTATTAATGTGGAAAATATCCCAAAATTTAGGGGGTATCCAGGGGCATGCAATAAGAAAAAGGCTGTTAAAATAATTGATAGACTTGAATAGGAGTACGACATGGTTGATGTAAATGATCAAATAAAAGAAGAAGATGACGGCGCAACACTCCAGAATGATGAATCATGCAAGAATGGGACATGTGATATGGACCTTATCCTTGATATTCCTCTGGATGTTACCGTTGAGTTGGGTAAAGTCAAGATGCCGGTGAATGAACTGCTACAGCTGGGACAGGGGTCCGTTATCGAGTTGTCAAAACAGGTTGGTGAGCCACTAGATATATATGTAAACAACAAGTTGGTTGCTAAAGGTGAAGTTGTAATTCTGGATGAAAAATTCGGAATAAGGGTTACCGATATCATAAATCCGACCGAAAGGGTTAAATCTTTAGCTTAAATGAGTGAGGTGTGATGGATGATTGAACCCGAATTAATAAACACCGGACTTAAGACAATCGCGATGCTTTTTATTGTGCTTGGTGTCTTGGTTCTTGTGCTTTACATAATGAAAAAATTTATATCGCCAAAGGGCAAGGGCAAGGGAGAATTAATTATCAAAGTGGTTTCATCTCTGTACCTATCGCCAAAGGAGAGAGTAGAAGTCATAGAGATATCGGGTGAAAGGATTGTTGTGGGCATTACGCCGGGCAACATTAACTTTTTAACCAAGCTGGGTCATTATAAAGAGGGAAATGGTAATATAGAGAATGTTGGAAAAGATCACGAGATTATTTCATAATAAAAAGAGAAGAAGATTAATTTTCCTTTTCTTTTCGATAGCCGTAACCTTTATTTTAGTCGGAAATGTTTTCTCCGCAGATTTTACCCTGCCATCATTTCGATTCGGTATAGATAAAGGTGGAGATCCCGGTGACGTTTCCGTTTTGCTTCAAATCGTCTTTTTACTAACAGTTCTTACCCTTGCACCGGCTATTCTGGTACTCATGACATCTTTCACGAGACTGGCCATTGTATTTTCTTTTTTAAGACAAGCAGTAGGAACTCAACAAACACCATCTAATCAGATTATTGCAGGACTTGCTTTATTTTTAACCTTTTTTATTATGATGCCGGTTTGGCAGAAGATTAATAATAATGCATTACAGCCGTACCTTAATGAGGAAATATCTCAGGAAATTGCTTTAAAGGCAGCTATAAATCCTGTCCGAAACTTTATGCTCAAACAGACACGGGAAAAAGATCTGGCCTTATTTGTTAAAATGGGAAAGATCAACAAACCTAAAAATGAAGAGGATATTCCCACAATGATTCTTATTCCTGCTTTCGTAATAAGCGAACTGAAGACCGCATTTATTATCGGATTTCTTTTATTCGTGCCATTTTTGATCATAGACATGGTTGTGGCAAGCGTTCTGCTCAGCATGGGTATGATGATGCTTCCACCAATAATGGTATCATTGCCGTTTAAACTGATGCTGTTTGTTTTGGTTGATGGTTGGAATATAATCATCGGTTCACTGCTTAAGAGCTTTGTGGGTGGGTAAAAAATGACTACGGAATTTTTTGTAAATTTTGCACAGGAGGCCATAAAAGTTACCTTAATGGTATCTATGCCCATGCTTCTATTGGGACTTATTGTCGGAGTTGCGATAAGTATTTTTCAAGCGGTGACTCAAATCCAGGAGATGACATTAACATTTGTACCAAAGATCTTAGTCGTATTGCTGGCACTTTTATATTTTTCTGGCTGGATGCTTGAACACCTTATGCAATTTACAGTGAACACGATAAATCAGATACCATATTATATAAGATAATGGAGGAAGCAGTGGATATACTGTCCATACCCTATCGAGAATTTAAAGCTTTTTTTCTTGTTCTAATAAGAGTCAGTATTATTTTTCAGATGCTTCCGTTCTTTAATGCAAAGGTTATCCCGATATTGGCAAAGGCAGGGCTTGCATTTGTGATTACTATAATTCTCTTTCCCATGATTAATAGTAAGATGGTCGAATTTCCTTCCACAATAATTGGAATGGTTCAGTTGATATTAACCGAATTTATCATCGGCATAATCCTGGGACTATTGGTTTTGGTATTTTTCGAGGCGATAAGGATGATGGGTCAGATGGTGGGCTTTCAAACCGGTTTTGCGATTACAAACATCATTGATCCTCAAAGCGGTGCCCAGATCTCGATTCTAGCAAATTTCGCATATCTTTTGGCCATGATTTTCTTCCTTTTGCTAAATGGACATCATATATTGTTAAGGGCCATAAGGGATAGTTTTGAGATTATACCTGTCGGCTCCTTAGGATTAAAATTTGAAATGTTTAATAAAATTATCCCCATATATGGTGATATGTTTGTTATTGCCGTAAAGATTGGAGCCCCGGCAATTGCCGCTCTTTTATTTACCAATTTAGCCTTTGGGGTCATTGTAAAGTTTATTCCACAAATGAATATTATGATCGTCGCATTTCCGGTTCAGATCGTGATCGGTCTTTTGTTTTTTGGTGTGTCGTTAAATGTGCTTTTGGGGTTCATGGAGACATATCTTAAAAATCTTGGTCCCATGCTGATCAATACCATGCAATGGCTTAGGATATAAGTAATGACTGAACAGAGTTTTGAAGAAAAAACTGAAGAACCAACGCCGAAAAAACGGCAGGAAGTCAAAGAAAAGGGGGAGGTGGCAAAAAGCAAGGAGTTGCCTTCGGTAACTGTACTCCTTGCCGCCCTGATCTCTTTATCTCTTTTTGGATCATTTATGTACAACCATATCCAGATAATTATGAAAGGAGCATTTTCTTTTCCTGATATACATAATTTTGAAATTCCTGAGCTTTTAAAATTTGCTCAAAATATTATTGGCCGATTTATCATCTTGCTCTCTCCACTTTTTGCAGCCATTTTTATTACAGCGATTCTATCTAATATCATGCAAGTGGGTTTTATTGTATCCGGTGAATCGATCACACCTAAACTGTCAAAAATAGATCCTATCAAAGGGTTTGGAAGACTTTTTTCCAAACAATCTTTCATGGAATTGATCAAATCCTTGCTAAAGCTAACCATTGTGGGTGGGATCGCGTTCCTTACGATAAAAGGTGAGATGAAAAATTTTGCTCTCCTGGGGGAGATGGAAATCAATTCAATTTTCATTTATATTCTCAAAATTTTTTTTAAAATTTTTATCCGGTGTTCATTGGCAATGATTATTCTGGTTATTATCGACTACGCATTTCAGAAATGGGAATTTGAAAACAGGATTAAGATGACCAAACAGGAAGTAAAGGACGAGTTTAAAAAGTCGGAAGGCGATCCT